>PUJZ01000075.1 GCA_003550345.1 Methanomassiliicoccaceae archaeon | reverse complement strand
TGAGGGGTGCCCACCTGCTCCACCCTGCCATGGCGAAGCACCGCCACGCGGTCGGCGATGACCATCGCCTCGTCCTGGTCGTGGGTCACATGTATGGCGGTGATGCCCATGGCCTTCGCCAAGGAGCGGATCTCGCGCCTCAGCTCTATGCGAAGCCGGGCATCGAGGGCGCGCAAGGGCTCGTCCAGCAGCAGTATCTTGGATCCTGATGCTAGCGCCCGCGCCAGGGCGGTGCGCTGCTGCATGCCGCCGGAGAGCTCGTTGGGCATAGCGTCCTTGCGGCGGTGCAGGTGCACCATCTCCAGCATGTTGTGCGCCACATCCTCGGACTCCTGGGGGTCCCATTTCTTGATCCTCGGCCCGTACATCACGTTCCCGTTGACGTCCATGTGCGGGAAAAGCGAGTAGACCTGGGAGAGCATCGCCGCCTCGCGGTACTCCGGCTCCACCCTGGTGACGTCCTTGCCGTCGAAAAGCACCCTGCCCTCGTCTGGGTCCAGGAGCCCGGCCACCATGCGCAGGGCGGTGGTCTTGCCGGCTCCGGTGGGGCCCAGTATGCACATGTACTCGCCGTCCTCCACCCTGAGGGACATGCCGTCAGCGGCCACTGTCTTTCCGTAGCGCTTGCTCAGGCCTTGCATCTCGATGACGGTCATCAGTAGGCACCTCCATCGCGCCTAACCGCGTAGCGCAGAGCGAACATGAAGACGAAGGACACCATTATAAGCACCATGGCGGCGATGGAGGCCAGGTAGTAGTCGCCGGCGTTTATGAGGTTGACGATGTAGACCGGCATGGTGTTGGCCTCGGCGCTGACGGCCACGGTCGCACCAGTCTCCCCCAGGGAGCGGGTGAATGCGAGGATGGCCCCCGCGAGCACCGAGGCGCGTATTATGGGGAGCAGCACGGTGCGGAAAGTGGCGAAGGGCTTGGCCCCCAGGGTGCGGGCCGCCTCCTCGTAGGAGGTGTCCACCTCCATGACGGCGCCCGCCACGTTACGCACCACCAGCGGATAGGTGAAGGCTATGTGGGCGAATATCACCAGCGCGGTCAGGTTGGTGATGAGGTCCTGACTGGTCCAGAACAGGGCCAGGGAGAAGCCGAGGGCGGTGGTGGGGACGATCAGCGGCACGTTGACCAGCGAGTCAACGACCTGGGCCAGTTTCTTGTCCCGATGGCGGGCGATGTAGAGCGCCAGCGGGACGCCGAGGACTATGTCCGCCGCCGTGACTATCCCCGCCACCATGAAGGAGTAGGTAAGCGCATCGACCAGGCCGCTCCAGTCCATTTCCCCGGGAGCGGGCACCAGAAGATAGGCGAAGATGAAGAAGGCCGGTATGATCACGATGGCGAAGAGGAAGACGAAGCTGAACAGGTCCTTTGCCTTGGGGAAGGAACCGCGGCTCAACACCCTCTCCCATCGGGGCCAGACCTTCTCGAAGGGGACGCTGACCTTCCCCAGCACGTACTTGATGATCAGCAGGAACGTGATGGCGGTGATGATCAGGATTATGCTCACCACAGCCAGCACCGCCTCCACATCGGCCACCCCCACGTCTGGCTGCTTCAACCAGGCTATCAGCGTGGGGCCGGTGAAGAAAACGTCCGCCTTGCCCACTGTGATGAGGGCTATGAATGTGCCGCCGGTCTCGCTCAGCGAGCGGGCGAAGCAGAGGATGAAGCCGGTGATGAGTCCGGCGCGGAAGAGGGGGAGGGTGATCGTGCGGACGGCGGTGAGCCTGCTCGCTCCCAGGGTCATGCCCGCCTCCTCGTAGCTCTGGTCTATCTGCTCGAGTATGGCGGAGAGGGAGCGGACCATGTAGGGATAGGTGAATATGATGTGGAGGAGAAGAATGAGGATGTATGGATCGGCGACGATGCCCAACGCCCCCGGAGGCACCGGCGCGTCCACCGGCAGGCCCCAGAATATGCCGATGGAGAAGCCGAGGGCGGCGGTGGGGAAGGCCAGCGGCATGTCGATGAGTGTGTCCAGCCATCTTTTTCCGCGGAATTCCTTGCGCACCATTATCCATGCCATCGGCAGTCCGACGATGAGGTCGATTATGGTCACCAGGAGGGCGAGGCTGAAGGACGTGAACACCGCACCCCATATCATCGACATCACCTCGGGCTCTCCCAGCACCGCGTCGCTGAGGTTCTGGAAGTCGGTTATGCCGTAGATGAGGACGTAGACGGTGGGCAGAATGATGAAACTGAGGAAGAATATGGTTATGAACCCGAACCAGCCGCTGCGTACCTCCCTCCTGCTGGAGAGATCGTCGATCCTCTTGGTCAGACTCATCGCAATCAGGTCAACGCTTGACTGATGATTGTATATTTATCAGCTGTGTCTGTAATCTATATAGCCTATATAATCTCTATATTCTTTACCGCCGATCGGCGGCGGGACGGTGAGGAATGAAGCGCTTGCTGGATGATGGGCAGCGAGGTTCCAGAACCTTTATCTAAGATGCCTTAACGGTAAATCTTGTCGAGCACCTTCTGCCCGGCGCCGACCTTGGCGCCTGGGCAGACTATCGTCCGGCGCAGCACCGCGCCGGGCGCCACCTCCGCCTGGGGGAGCACCGCGCAGTCCTCGAGATGCGCCTCGGCCGAGACCTGGGCGTCATCGCAGAAAACGTTCTCCTCCGGCCCGGCCGCCCGCAGCAGCACCTTCTGCGCCTCCAGGTAGCTGGAGCGGGTGCCGCAGTCCACCCAGTGCCCCTCGAAGAGGTGGCCGTGCATGCCCAGGCCCAGGATGCGGGGGAAGACCTCCTTCTCCAGGCTGACCACGCCGTCGGGTATGTGCTCCAATATCTCGGGCTCGAAAACATAGGCCCCGGCATTGATGAGGTCGGACAGCTCCTCCCCCGGGGCCGGCTTCTCCTGGAAAGATGTTATGCGCTGGCCCTCGAGGGCGGCCACGCCGTAAGCGCTCGGGTCCTCCACCCTCCACAGCGCGATGGTGCCTATACCTCCGTGAGAGCGGTGATGGCGCAGCATCTCCTCCACGTCCAGGGAGCTGACGATGTCGCCGTTGAACGCCAGGAAGGTGCCGTCTATGTGCTCCTGCAGGTTCTTCAGCGCCCCGCCGGTGCCCAGGGGGCGCTTCTCCTCCACCAGGCGGACGCTCACCGGCAGCTCGGCGTTCTCGAAGTGCTCCTGCAGCCTCCCCTTCATGT
>PUJZ01000070.1 GCA_003550345.1 Methanomassiliicoccaceae archaeon | reverse complement strand
GACGAACGCCAAGGCGTGGTGCTGGTCGACTGCCGCTCCTCCGCCTATGTCGACCGGCCGGTGGTGTTCCATCTCGGCCTGGGTAACGAATGGGCGCGCAGCGTCCCCCGCCGCCCGCACATAGACTCCGAGCTCGCCACTGAGAAGGACATGCAGCGCTTCGAGATACTGCTGCAGCAGGGCGAGAGGAGGTTCTACATGACCAGCAAGGTCTCCAAAGGGCGGAGGATGCTGCCCTGCGTGTATTTCAACCGCTCCCTGGGCCGGCCGGTGATGGACTTCGACGACATCGTCGACGGAGGAACGAAGGATGGGCGCTGGCTGCGCGACGGCCCCCCTTCGCCGAAGAAGGGCATGGAGGCGGAGGAGCCTGTCCTTCCGCGCGTCTACTCCCCCTCATCGCTGAACGTCCTGCTGAGCTGCCCCAAGAGGTACCAGCTCAGGTCCTTCTGCCAGAGCCCTGAGACTGTGCATGCGTACCGGGGAACGCTCGTCCACAATTACGCCGAGCTCATCGCCCACCATCCCCGTTTCGCCTCACGGGAGGGGATGGAGCAGTGCCTGGACCTGCTGCTCAAGGAGCAGACCCCCCTCAGCCACCGCGGCCGCGAGCTCTACGAGCGCGGCATCATGAGGGGGCTGATGGAGAACGCCGCCGCCTTCATGGAGCATTACCGCATCGTCGGCAAGGCTCCGCAGGGCGGCATCGGCAATCCGCTCTTCGGCGCCCTGGGCCTCGAGCCCGCAATGGGCAACACCGAGATGCGGCTCGAGGACGGCGGCATGATGCTCCGCGGATTCATCGACCTCCTCGCCGACGACTCCCTGGCTGTGGACCATAAGACCGGGGCCCCCAAGAGCGCCCATGTCGTCGCCAGGAGCATCGAGGGGGTGTGGGACGACTACGAGGCCGATTGCCAGTCCATAGCCTACCTGGCGCTGCTCTCGCGTTTGGGCGAGCCGGGGCGTGAGACCGCCCTGCACTACAACCACATGAGGCGGCTCCCTGAGGACCAGCAGGGCTATGACATCGACAGGCACAGGGTGAAGGTCGTGCACACGGGAAGGGACCGCTCCTCCCTCTTCGACGGGGACGACCCCTGGATCATGCGCATACTCGGCGAGAGCAAGACGCTCCAGCCGCTTATAGACGAGGTGGGGTCTGACGAGCTGTGCGGCATACTGCGCTCAGTAAGGCCGTGGGAGGAGGGCCTGGACGAGGAGGAGGCATTCCACTCCTACATGGCCCGGCTCAAGGGGAGGACGAGGAAGAACTCCTTGGCGAAGAAGGCCTTCGAGGCGGTGCTGAAGCAGATGCGCCACGGCGTCTGCCGCAGCCGGGACACGGTGATAATAACCAGCGATGTGATGGCCCGCTTCCTGGCCACCGTGAAGGACTGCCACCGGGACGTGGCCCGTTTCAAGAGGGAGGGCTTCCCCGCCGACCCCCGCCGTGACAGCGACTGCAAGCGCTGCGACTACCAGGACGTATGCATGGAGGCATTGGAATGAGCCTTCTCGCGGGAATGAACGAGGAGCAGGCGCGGATAGCGGAGGAGACCGAGGGGGTGTTGGCGGTGGACGCCGGCCCGGGCACGGGCAAGACCTTCACCATAATGAACCGCTACATCAACATAGTGAGCAAGGAGGGCGTGGAGCCGCAGGACGTCCTCCTCCTCACGTTCACCCACAACGCCGCCGAAGAGATGAGGGAGAGGATCATCAACGAGCTGCACAGGCGGGGGATGGGCGACATCGACCTGAATGCGGTGCGGGCGCAGACCTTCGACTCCTTCTGCCTCAACGTGCTCACCCGGGACACCTCGCGGATACACCATCATCTGGGGATAGGGGAGAGGCTCTCCCGCCGGGTGGGCATGGCCGGCAACGAGGCCATGGAGAGGCGCTATTTCAAAGAGTTCTACGAACGCTTCCTCGACCGGCACGGGGAGGCCCACGGCGATACCGCCCAGCTTCTGTGGGACAGCGCCGAGGAGCTCCGCTCGGTCATCGGGAGGCTGCTGACCCTGGGCATATGCCCCACCGCCGAGGGATGGTTCCGCGGCGGCGAGAGGATGCTCCGCGGCGATGCGGAAAGGATGTGGGAGCGCGCCCGGGAGATGAACAGCGGCGAGAAGCCTCCCCTGTTCTCCAAGGTGACGGAGAGGAAGGACCATCAGCCCGGTAGCACCCAGGGATGGGAGGGCCCCCAGGTCGGCGAGGAGGAGCTGCGGCAGGCCATCGAGCACGACCGCAGCGAGCTGTTCCGCTTCCTGCACCATGTCTTCCTGGAGTACCTCAGGCGCTCCATAGCCGATAACCGCCTCACCTTCCAGATGGTGGCGTTCTTCGCCTTCCTCTCGTTGTACAAGGACCGTGGCGTCCGCGAGGCGGAGTCTTACCGCTATGTGATGATCGATGAGTTCCAGGACACCAATGAGCTGCAGTTCCTCATATCACTGCTCATAATGTCCGAGGGCAACCTCTGCGTGGTGGGCGACTGGAAGCAGGGGATATACGGCTTCCGCTACGCCGACATCGAGAACCTCATGGAGTTCGAGCAGCGGCTCGCCGAGATGATGGATTCCCTGGGCGGCAGGTTGAGCTTCTCCGTGGAGGATGTCAAAAAATGCAGCCTCAAAGTGAACTACCGCAGCGCCGACCGCATAATCAAGCTCTCCGAGAAGGCGCTGCTGCTTCCCGCCAACAAGGAGGAGCGGAAGGAGTTCGACCCCTCCTACCTTAGCTCTAAGCTAGTCCGCCTGAGGTCGGCGAAGGAGCACATCGCCGACGAGGACTGCCGGGTGCGCTTCCTCAAGGCGGAGGACGCCAAGGCGGAGACCGACCTGGTGCTGCGCTGCGTGCAGGACCTGGTCTCGGAGGGGACGGTATGGGACGAGGACGATAACGGCCGTCCCAGGGAGAGGCCGATGAGCTATGCCGACGTGGCGGTGCTCAGCCGCAAGCGGAGCACGCTGCATATGCTGGAGCGCCGCGCCCGGGAGCTGGGCGTGCCGCTGCGCATGGACGGCGACCTGGACATATTCCGTGGCCCCGAGGGCAAGACCGCCCTCGCCTGGCTCAGGCTGATGGTGGACCCCGCCGACGACCGGGCCATCGCCGCCATAATGGACCTCGAGGGGCACCCCCACGACAGCATCGAGGCGGCGGCCAAAGGCCAGGCGCCGCTGCCGCAGGGGATCAGGGAGCAGCGGGAGAGGCTGCTCCGGAGGCAGAGGAACCCCAACGAGCTGCTCACCGCCGTGTACCAGCGCTACGGGATGGACAACGACATCTCCCAGGCGGTGATATCCCAGCTATCGGGGGTGCACGAGGGCTCCTTGGCGGGGGCCTCGGAGATGGTCTCCCTCATCGAGGAGAACATCAGGGCCGGCGACAGCTATCCGGCGGACATGATGTCATGCCGCGATGCGGTGAGGGTGCAGACCATGCACGGCGCCAAGGGCCTGGAGTACCCGGCGGTCATAATCGCCGGGATGAACGAGGGCGACATGCCCCCCGGGGGGAGGGACGGGGGGACGCTGCGCTTCGACCGGCTCCACGGGCTCAGGTGCGTCCACATGCTGGAGCGCAGCGATGGGGCCCTGGCGCGGCACCGGGACTGGAGGGCGACGCTGGTGATGGCCCTGTCCCCGCGGAGCTACGACGAGGAGCGCCGCCTGCTCTACGTGGCCTCCTCCCGGTCGATGCAGCATCTGCTGCTGACCTGCCACCGCCCCTCGCTGTTCATCGAGGGCCTCTCCGACCACGGCCCCGACGAGGCGAGGTCGCCCCCGCCGGACTCCCTCATAAGCCTGGAGGAGGAGATGCCCGGCCAGCGTCCCGAGCTCGGCGAGCTGGCCATGCTGCGCCGCAGCGTCCCCGTCCACCAGCTGCTCCGCCCCCGCCTGGACGAGGGCGGCCTGGGGACGGAGCACGGATCGAGGGTGCATGCGGACGCGGAGAGGCTGGTGCACGGCATGGACCCATGGGAGGAGCACGAGGGCCTTTCCATGGTCAGGGAGGTCCTTGCTTCCGCCGCCGGCGCCCGGGTGACGGCGGAGATGGACTGCCTGCTGCCCGTGGGCGACTACTCGCTGGAGGGCCGCATCGACCTGCTCATCGAGCGCGAGGACTCGGTCGAGGTCCATGACTGGAAGACCGATGCCGGCAGGCATAACCATGACGAGTACGTCATCCAGCTCTCGGTCTACGGCCAGGCCGCCGCCGTGCTGGGGAAGAGGGTGCGATGCTTCGTGCACTACCTGACGCTGAACGAGAGCGTGGACTTCGAGCCGCTGCCGCTGGAGGACATCGAGTCCTTGGCCCGGACGCGACTGGACCGCACGATAGATTATTGAACGATGGCAATCTTGTAGGTTTAAGATGATGGATGGACTACCGGCCGGTCTGACCGCTGACGAGGTTCAGGAGCGCATCGACAAGGGGCTGCGCAACACCTATGAGATGAAGGTGAGCAGGACCTACAAGGAGATAATCAGGACCAACGTGTTCAACTGGTTCAACCTGATCCTCTTCTCATTGGGCGGCATACTCCTCGCCCTGGGCAACGAGCTGGAGGCCCTGGCGGCCACCAGCATCGTGTTCATAAACGTGCTGGTGGGCACCGTCCAGGAGGTGAGGGCGAAAAGGAGGCTGGACAAGATCGCCCTGCTCCACCGGCCCGAGGCCACCGTCTACCGCAACGGGCAGCAGATCAGGGTCCCGCCCGACCAGATAGTCATGGACGACGTCGTGCTCCTCGAGGAGGGAGAGCAGGCCCTGGTCGACGGGGCGGTGCTGACATCGCAGTCGCTGGAGATGGACGAGTCCCTGCTCACCGGCGAGTCCAGCCCCCGGCGCAAGCGCCGCGGCGACACCATCTACTCCGGCTCCTACTGCACCGCCGGCACCGGCGCCTTCCGCGTCAACGCCGTGGCCGACGACACCTTCGTCAACCGCCTCCTCTCCGAGGCCAAGAGGTTCGACAAGAAGTCCACCCCGCTGCAGTTCCAGACCAGCCGGGTCATGGCGCTGCTGGTGGGCATCGCCGTGGTCTACTCCACCATGATACTCGTGGCCGCCATAATCGCCGGCATCCCGGCGCTGATGACCACGCAGATGATCGTGGTCACCCTCGACATAATACCCATCGCCCTCTTCCTCCTGATAATCATCGCCTACGGCCTGGGGGCGGTGCGCATGGCCGGCTCCGGCGCCCTGATGCAGCGCGCCAACGCCGTGGAGTCGATGTCCCATGTGGACACCGTGTGCATGGACAAGACCGGCACCATAACCACCAACAACCTGCTGCTGGAGGAGGTGGAGCCGTTGGGCGACATCGACCCCCGGCCCCATCTCGCCAACTTCGCCGCCCTCACCAGCTCCAAGAACCGCACCATAAAGGCCATCAGCACCGAGGTCCCCGGCGGGAAGGGCTGGCTGGTGGAGGAGGTCCCGTTCAGCTCCGCCCGCAAGTTCAGCGCCGTACGCTACCGGGAAGGGGAGAGGACGGTGGTCCTCTTCTTCGGCGCCTATGAGGCGTTGGCCAAGCACTGCCGCTGGCGCGAGGACATCTCCGGCCGCGTCAAGGAGCGGGCCTCGGAGGGCCTGCGGGTCATGCTGATGACCATCGCGGACGACCAGGACCTGTACGAGGGGGAGAGCGTGGTCATGCCGCGGATGGAGCCGCTCGCCCTGGTCACGGTGCGGGACGAGCTCCGCGCCGACTGCGCCGAGACCATACAGGCGTTCATAGACAACAACATGGACATCAAGGTGATCTCCGGCGACGACCCGGTCACGGTGGACGCCCTCTTCAGCCTCGCCGGCATCCCCGGCACCCGGAACATCATCTCCGGTGACCAGCTGGACGCCCTCAGCCCCGAGGAGCTCCCCGCGGTGGCCGCCGAGACCAACATCTTCGGCCGGATGAGGCCGGAGCACAAGGAGCGCATCGTCGACTCCCTCAAGGCGCAGGGGAGGTACGTTGCGATGGTGGGCGACGGCGTGAACGACGTGCGCTCGCTGAAGACGGCCAACGTGGGCGTGGCGCTGCAGAGCGGCTCCGGCGCCGCCCGCGGCGTCGCCGACATGGTGCTGCTCGACGACCAGTTCTCCGCCCTCCCCGACGCTCTGCTGGAGGGAAGGAGGATCACCACCGGCATGCGCTCCATACTGCGCATCTACCTGGCGAGGAACTTCGTCCTCGCCTTCATCATACTCTACACCCTGATATTCTTCCAGAGCCTGCCGATGCTCCCCCAGAACAACGCCTTCTACGCCTTCGTCTCCCTCTCCATACCGGCGTTCCTGATGACGGTGTGGGCAAGGCCGCGGGAGGCCAAGGGCGAGATACTTCCAGTGGTCCTGCGCTTCGCCATACCGGCGGCGGTAACCATATCCATATTCGCCTGCCTGGTCTACACCGTGTACTACGTCGGCGTCCTCACGGAGATAGTCAAGGTCGCCTTCACCCCTGAGCAGCTCGAAACCGCCTGGCATGTCACGGGCGATCCGCCCTCCGAGCTGCACCGCAGCGCCGAGCTGGCGGCGAGGAACGCCATCGTCTACTTCTCCACCCTGGCGGGGATAACCCTGGTGCTGCTGGTGGCCCCGCTCAACAAGTGGTTCTCCACCGACGGCTCGGTGCACGGGGACTGGCGCCCCTTCATACTGGTGATACTGCTCTACGCGCTGTTCTTCACCGCCCTGCAGGTGGAGGAGCTGAGGTACATCGCCAACCTCACGCCGCTGCGCGACCTGGACATGTTCTTCATAACCGGGATGGTGGCGGTGTGGTTCCTGGTCACCAGGAGGCTGCTGCGCGGGAACGCCTTCGTGTGGCTCGCCGACATGACCATGGCCCGCCTCGCCAAAGGCAGCCCGTTCATCCACGAGCGCATCATGAGGGGCCGCGAGGATCAATAGAGGCGGCGGCGTATGAGCTCCAAAAGAACATGGGAGGCCATGAGGGCGTCCTCCATCGCGCGGTGCCGCTGCTCCTCGCCGATGGCGGCCGGGTCGCCGTCGACGATCATGTCGTAGGCCTCCTGCAGCTTGGGCCACTTGTAGCGGTCATAGCTGCCGGGGATGCGGCAGACCTCCATGGAGCGCAGCATTATGCACGGCGTCAGGCTGACCTCGCCGCGAAGGCTCCAGGGCCGGTGGTCGAGGAAACGGGCGAAGTCGAACTGCACGTTGTAGCTGGTCGCCATCCTTCCCTGCAGGAGGGAGCGGAGCTCGGCGGCGACCATGGGCGCGGGCGCGGCGGAGGCCACCTGCTCCAGCGTCAGGTCGGTGTTCTCGAATATCCAGGCCTCCCTCTGCTCCTTGGGCCATGAGCGGACGTCATGCCCGACGACGCTGTCCAGGATCGGCTCCACCCTGCCCTCGGAAGGGAGGACCCTGCAGACCGCCACATCGACCACGTGGTCGTTGGGGAACCCGTTGAGGCCGGTGGTCTCGGTGTCTATGACGTAGATCTCAAGGTCTTGGTCCAACATCGCCGCTTGGCGCCATTACCGCCATCGATGAAATATCTATCGAGCGCCTGCCGACAGCGTCGGAGGGCAACGGTAATTAACGGGTTCCCCGATGCTGTGGGGATGAGCTCCAAGGCCAGCAGGCTGGATTATCTGGCCCGCTTCCTCGATGCGGTGGACGCGGCGCAGTCCGGCCGCTACGGCGCCATATGCGAGGACAAGTGGCTGCAGTGGAACCACCGGCCGGAGTTCATCGACATCGTGGCGCGGCATCTCGACCATGGCTCCTCCCGGGTGAGGGCGGAGTCCATCATCCTCCTCACCCGCGTGGGGGACAGCTCCCAGGCGGAGAAGGTCTCCCGGATGCGGAGGAACGATGTGGACCCGGTGGCCGCGGCGGCCGTCGGCTATCTCTCCGCCTCCGAGTCGAGGCGCGCCTTGGCGGAGGAGCTGCTGCAGGAGCTGCGCGTCGGCTATGGGGAGGCCTTCCGTGAAGCGGCCCGCGCCCTGGAGCCGCTGGCGGACAAAGAGGACCTGCCAACGCTGCGCCAGGTCCTGGGCGAAGTGGACGAGGAGAGGAGGGCCATGGTGCGCAGGGTGCTCGCGGCCGTGGTGGACCGCAATCCTGAGCTGGAGGACGCCCGTGACGGGGTCCTCTCTCCCCCCTCGCCCCCGGACGCCGCCGCCTACAATGCCTTCCTCGACAAGTCATTCGATTACCTCGACAGGAGGTACCGCGAGAACATACATCCTCATCCCGCCATCAGCCCGGTCGCCCGCGCCAATGTGGAGAAGGCGCTCCGCGCCATTGCGAGCCGGCATCACGCCGAATCATGGAACATCGCTCGATACTCCGACGACCTGGGCTACGAGCATGAGGCCCTGGGGGAGCTCCTGGCATGGGCCAGGGATGACCTGGACTCCAAAGAGCAGAAGGGGCACGTCGCCAAGGTGGACCCCCAATGCCGCTCCTGCGGATCCCCCATGAGACGGTTCCGCGAGCAGTGGTACTGCCCGGAATGCGCCAGCAGGAGGGACTGATCCCATGGACGATGCGGTTCAGGCCTGGCACCAGGAGGCGTTTCGACGCTTGGAGGAGCACAGCGGCGAGGCGAGCATCGTGCTGCGGCACGCCGAGCGGGAGCCCATCCAGGACCCCTTCCGCCACGAGGAGGCGATGCTCACCGAGAAAGGACGTCAGAGCAGCCGTGAGCTGGGGGAGTGGATGAGGGAGCGGGGGGCGCGCATATCCTCATGCGTGGCCAGCCCGGTGCGCCGCTGCCATGAGACCGCGGAGCTGATACTGCGGTCCCACGGGGCCTCCGTGGAGGTGAGGGGGATCAAGCTCCTCGGGCACATCGGACCATTCATCGACGACGAGGAGCTGGCGGAGATGACGTTCCGCCTCATGCACATGCGCGACATCTGCAACGGCCTGCTCGAAGGCGAGGATGTGCCCGGCTTCAAGGACCTTCTCAGCGGACTGACGCCCCTGATGGACACGCTGAGCGGCGACCGCCGCCCCGGGCTTTCGCTGGCTGTAACGCACGACTTCTTCATCGCCACCATGGCGGGACATGCCCTGGGCATGAGCTTCCGCGGCGAAGAGTGGATCAGGTTCCTCGAGCCCCTGCTCCTCTTACGGGACGGCTGCCAGACCAATGTATGGTTCCGCGGCCGTGAGGCCCCGCTCCGGAAGAGCGCCCTTTGATCATGCGCGGCTTCATTCGGTCGGGTCTTCCCCCCTTTTCCGGTCGCCGGCTCAATATGGATAGAAGACGAAGAACAGCACGCTCATCGCGAACAGTATCCACATCAGCGGGCCTATCTCGCTTCTCTTCCCGGAGAAGAGCTTCCCCAGCACATATACGATGAAGCCTGAGCATATCCCGATGCCGATGTTGTAGGTGAAAACCATCGTGGACACGGTCACCACCGCCGGGAAGAAGTCGGTGGGGTCCTGGAAATCGAGCCTGCGGGCGGCGCTGAACATCATCATGCCGATCACCATGAGCGCGGGGCCGGTGACCTGCGGAGGTATCGCGGTTATGACGGGCGTGAACAGCAGCGATACTCCGAAGAGTAGGCCCACCACGATGGAGGTGAGGCCTGTGCGCGAGCCGCTCTTGATGCCGGAGGCGGACTCCACGAAAACGCCGCTGGACGTGGTCCCTGCAGCGCCCGCGAAGATGATGGTGAGGGAATCGGCCATGAAGGGCCTCTGCACGTCCACGAGCCTGCCGTCCTCGTCCACCAGACCCGTGTCCTCCCCCAGGGCGACCAGGGTGCCCATGGTGTCCACAACATCGAGGATGAAGACCGTCATGAGGACGGAGAGGATCCCGAATGTGAGCGAGACCTCCCACTGCAGGAGCACGGGGGACAGCGACGGAGGGGCGGAGACGAGGCCGTCCGGGTAGGGGGCTATCCCCAAAACGAAGGCGGCGCCGGTGCAGGCGAGCATGCCCACCAGTATCGACCCTTTGAACCCGCGGACGGTGAGGACGCTTATGGTCAGCAGGCAGAGGATCGCCAGCATCGACTCGGGGGCAGTCAGGTCGCCGATCTGCACCGGAGCCACCTCCGCCGGGACTATCAGGCCGGCGCTGGTGGCCCCCACGAAAGCGATGAAGAGGCCGATGCCGATGGAGAAGCTTATCTTCAGGGTCATGGGCACGGCGTCGCCCAGCGCCTTCCTGCCGCCGCTCAGCGTGAGCGCGAGTAGCAGTATGCCGGATATGAAGATGGTGAAGAGCGCCGTCTGCCAGGAGTATCCCATCGTCCCCGTCACGGTGTAGGCGACGAAGGCGTTCTGCCCCATGTAGGGGGCGATGGCGTAAGGACGGTTGGCCAGCACCCCCATCAGAAGGCATCCGAACATCGCGGTGAGGGCGGTGGCCACCATTGCGGGCCCGAAGGGCATGCCAGCGTCCTGCAGGATGGTCGGGTTCACGACCACGATGTAGGCCATGGTCATGAAGGTGACCGCCCCTCCCACCAGCTCCTGGCGCAGCGACGAGCCTCTTTCGCTGGCCTTGAACCTCCGGTCTAGATGCTCCGCAATAGGGTTCAACGATGCCTTCTAGCGATGAGCGAATATTTGAATGGGGACGATGATTATCATCGGATAAGATGTGCGGAAGGTTCGCTCTGGCGCCCTACGAGGACCTCTCCCTGCGTCTGGGTGTCGAAGATATGCCGCAGCCGCGGCCCCGTTACAACATAGCCCCGGGGCAGGAGGTCATCTGCGTCCTGCCCGGGGGCACCCATGCCATGATGTTCTGGGGCGTCAGGCCCTACGGGCGCTCGCTGGTCAACGCCCGCGCCGAGACATTGCGGGAGAAGGCCATGTTCTCCCGCTTGCTGGATTCGGGACGCTGCCTCGTACCCGCCACCGGATTCTACGAATGGGACGGCCAGAAGCGCCCTTACCTCTTCAGCCTGGAGGACGGCTCCGTCTTCTGCATGGCCGCCCTCTTCACCGAAAGGAGGGAGGTGATGGTGATCACCCGCGCCGCCGATGAGGCGGTGGGGAAGGTCCATCACCGGATGCCCTGCATACTGGACCAGGATTCGGAGAGGCTCTGGACGGAAGGCGGCCTGGATGAGGCGATGGAGGCCCTCCATGACGGCCCACGCTTAAGGATGTCGGCCGTCTCCAAAGCGGTGAACGACCCGCGCAACGACGGCCCAGAGCTGCTGGAGCCCCTCAACACCCTAGACGATTGGCAGGGGCATCCTTAACATCCCCTCCGAGGGTAATTTCAATGGGGGCGAACAAGGAATATATACGTGCTCGGCCCAATTCATTCTCAGCACGAACGGACCGGAAAGGCTTGGTGGTGGAGACCTACCCGCGAAATAAAACTCGCGGGAGTTGCCGCTGATGGATCATGGTACTGATCCTTCAGGGGATCAAGCATCCATAATCTAAGGTCGCTATAAGCCACCCTGCTTCGGCAATCCTTCGGAGCTAACCTCCTTTTTTATTCCCATATCATGAGGGCCATCGGACATTCCTGCTCATCGGGTTCCGGAGCCGGGGGGTCCACACGTCCTTTTTCATGGGATGGGGATAGAGTTAAATAATGCTCAAGGACAATACATTCCTACACTCGAAAGGACCGGAAAGGCTTGGTGGTGGAGACCTACCTGCGAGACAAAATTCGTAGGAGTTGCCGCTACTGGATCGGGCGAAAGTATCCTTACGGATCCAATGTCCCTGATCTAAGGTCGCTATAAGCCACCCTGCTTCGGCAATCCTTTGGAGCCAACCCCCTTCATCCTTTTCTTAGACCCCATCTCTCATCTCCGAACCAATGGTACGTCCCCCCGCCGGGCAGGTTTTGAGGCAGGAGGGGATCAGATGTTTGGATATGCCGATCGACGAGGCGCCGTCCCCATCCGGCCGGCTTACGCCTTTGACAGATGTCCCGCTTGGCCCCCGGGAATGTGTCGGAGAATATGGGCGCGAAGAACACATGATGAGGCCTGGCACAAAGAGGCGGCCTTCCATGCAATCGTCGGCCCGCGCGCTGCGATGGACGGCCTCCGTTGCTCAATTGCTCCCGAAGCGGTATACCAGGTCGTTGCTCAACGAAGCGTGGCGGGCCTGGTACTGCTGGAAGAAGGGCAGCAGCTCCTCCCCTTTGCGGATGGCGTCCTCGAAGCCCGATCGCAGCCCCTCGTCCATATGGTTCATGACGTCCTTGAAGCTGCTCAAGGGGTAGGGGGAGTAGTAGTCGTGGTTCCCCATCACATGGTTGAGCACTATCCGGGCCCTCTCCGCCGGCTGGATGTCGAGGAACACCTTGAGGGAGGGATATGCCTGGTCCACCCCCTCCTCGCCCGCGATGCCGCTGAGGCCCTTCTCCAACAGGGAGCTCAGCTCCTTGACCCGGAAGGAGAGGGAGACCATCCCCTCGCGGAACGACTCGTAGGCGGACTCGAACTGGAGCAGGGAGCGGAATATGTTGGGATGCCGGTACTCCATGTCCTCGACGCGCATCGGCCCGAACATCGCCCTCACGTTTATGGCCATGCCCTCCAGGGTATAACGGTTGGGGTCGATCTCCGATATGCTTGTGGGAAGGGTGGACATGGTCTGGTGGTAGTTCACGAAAGCGGAGATCAGGAACTTGTGCCGGAAGTCTATGCCCTCCTTGATCTCGTCCAGCTCGAACTGGGTCACCGCGGTCTTGTCATCGTAACGGTTGACGGCCAGGTAGAGCAGGGCCATGAGCAGCAGGATGAAACCGAGCACCAGCAGCGGTATGAAGAACAGGTCGGGCGCATAGAGGGTGAGGGTGACAGATATGGTTATCAGCGATATGAGGAAGTACGGCGCTGCCTTCATCACCGCCATGGAGAAGTCGTAGCGCGACTCCAGATGCTTCAGGCTCGTCCTCTGCTCGCGGTATATCCGCTCCAGCTCCTGCAAGGTGAATTGCTGCATCAGTCCCCCTGAGGCCCTCTGCCCCATCGCCTCCCGTCGATGTAGCGGACGCGGGTGCTCTTTGCGATCTGCAGGTCGCTGGTCACCAGGTCGTCGACGTCCAATCCGTGGACGTCGCTGTTGCCGGTGAGGCGGGCGAAGTGGGCCAGCTCGGAGGCCATGACGCCGAGGAAGTTGGCCAGGCGCTTGGAGCTGTAGTCCACCACCAGCCTCTTGCGGAGCTCGGGGTCGTGGGTGGTGACGCCGGTCGGGCATTTGCCGGTGGCGCAGACCCGGTACTGCTGGCAGCCGATCGCCATCATGCAGGCGGTGCCCATGGCCACCGCGTCAGCCCCCAGGGCCAAGGCCTTGGCGGCGTCGGCGCTGGACCTCAGGCCCCCGGTTATGATCAGCGTGACGTCTCCGGCGCCGATGCGGTCGAGATGCGTCCTCGCCCGCTCCAATGCGTAAAGGGTGGGGACGCTGGTTGAGTCCTTCACATAGGCCAGGGTGGAGGCGGTCCCGCCGGGGCGGCCGTCAACGGTGATGAAGTCCGCCCCCGCCCCCACGGCAACATCGATGTCGTCCTCTATCCGGCCGGCGGCGATCTTCATCCCCACCGGGATCCCTTTGCCCGCCTCCCTGAGGGTGTCCACCAGCTCCCCGAACCCTTCCCGGCCTGTGATGCCAGGGAAGCGGGCGGGGGAGACCACCTCCTGCCCGGCGGGCTTGCCGCGGACGGCGGCTATCTCCGCGGTGACCTTCTCGGCGGGTAGATGGCCGCCCATGCCAGGTTTGCTGGACTGGCCTATCTTCAGCTCGATGGCGTCCACGCGGCCCAGGTTGCTCTCGCTGTAGGAATAGCGGTTGGGGACATGCTCGTAGATGTATCCGCCGGCGGCCTCAAGCTCCTCTTCGAGGATGCCTCCCTCGCCCGAGCCGATGGCCGTTCCCGCCATGGCGCTTCCCCGGGCGAGGGCCACCTTCGCCTCCTTGGACAGGGAGCCGAAGCTCATATGGGTCACCAGCACCGGCATCTCTATCCGCAGCGGCCTCTTCGCCCTGGGCCCGATGACGGTGCGCAGCGACACCTCCTCGTCGGCGTTGAGGGGGAGGGTCGCCAGTTGCGCCCCCAGAAGCAGCAGGGAGTCCCATGAGGGCGAGGGGATGCGTGTCCTCATCGAGGAGATGACGCTCTCCGCATGCACCGCCATGTAGTGTACCCTCTCCATATGGCTCTCGAGGTCGTCCCTCTGCCGTGCCCATCTGGCCAGGTACTCGGCGAAATGGGGGAGGTCCTCCTCCTTGACCATCTGCTCCTCCTCCTCGCGCACCAGATGGCTGGGGTCCGAGCCGCAGAACGGGCATTCCCATCCGTCGGGGAAATCCCCGGGCTCGGTGCCGGGCGGAACTGATGTGCCGGGGTCGCCGTGCGCCGGATCGTACTCGTAGACGTAGCAGATGTCACACACGTATTTTGTCATGGGATCCCCCTAGGCCTGATGCCTCCGTCCGGCGACTAACGCGACCATGTCTGTCAGATAAGGAGATAAAGCTTTCTGTCATCGCAGCAGCGACCCTCCGCTCCGAGGCCCGGGACGGACGCAATGACGGTTTCCTACCGCCGCCCTGGCGATGGTGACCTGGCAGGAGGGGCAGATGCAGCCCTTGTCCTCCACCATCGCGCCCTTCGCCGCCCCGGAGGGATGGCAGAAGGCCCCCAGCTCCGCTCCGCGCACGGCGCTCGGGCAACGGCTGCAGGCGCAGCTCTCCATCACGAACGAGATGTCGTCCACCCTCATGGAGGATTGATGTCCTTATGCGCTATTGAATGTGACGCTGCCGTTGAAAACGGTTAAACGGCATGACCTCCAATAATGTCAACGCCGCCGCCATAGTGCTGAGGCGACGGCGCGGAGGTGAGCCGGAT
Organism: Methanomassiliicoccaceae archaeon; assembly: GCA_003550345.1. GTDB lineage: Archaea > Thermoplasmatota > Thermoplasmata > Methanomassiliicoccales > Methanomethylophilaceae > PWHV01. The sequence goes on along the minus strand of PUJZ01000070.1, from coordinate 28,772 downwards.
CATGAGATGGATCTGCAAGGTTTGCTCCTACACCTACAACGAGAGCAAAGGGGACCTGGGCAACGATGTCCCCCCCGGGACGGCGTTCGAGGACCTGCCCGATGATTGGGTCTGCCCCATATGCGGCGCCGCCAAGGACGCCTTCGACCCCGTGGACGAGCCGGAGGACCACAGCGGGGCGGAGACCACCGTCTCAGACGTCATCGTCGCCGAGCTGGAGAGGTGGGGGGCGGAAATCGTCCTGGGAATGCCGGGGACGTCCTCGCTGGGCCTGGTGGACGCGGTGCGGCGCAGCACCGAGCTGAGGTACGTGCCGGTGAGGCACGAGGCCAACGGCGCCATGGCCGCCTCCGCCTACAACAAGCTCACAGGGAAGCTGGCGGTCTGCCTCACCATCGCCGGCCCCGGAGCCAGCAACCTGGCCACCGGCCTTTACGATGCGAAGCAGGACTCGGCGTCGGTGCTGTCCCTGAACGGGCAGGTGAACTTCCAGTACTCGGGGCCGGGAGGTTCCCAGGAGATAGACCAGGACGCCTTCTTCAAACCCATATGCGTGTTCAACAACACCATCTACGACAAGACCATGACCGTCAAGCTGCTGACCATGGCGTTGAAGCACGCCACCGTCATGGGGGGCGTCTCGCAGCTCTCAGTGCCCAACAACATCCAGCGCGAGCCTTTGGACGCCAAGGGGGCGAGGCACGAGATGTGCCTCACCGACCGCCTCATCCACCCGGAGGAGTCCCTGATACAGAAAGCGGCGGACGTGATGAACGCCGCTGAAAGGCCGGTCGTGGTCGCGGGGCGGGGCGCTTACTACGTGGCAGAGGAGGTGGCTGAGCTAGCCGAGAGGCTGAAGGCGCCCATAGTCACCACCTGGAGGGCAAAGGGCATGCTACCGGACGATCACCCTTGGCTGCTGGGCGTGCATGGCGGCGTGGGCCCTCCGCAGGCCATCAGCGCCGTGGCCGGATCGGACCTCCTCATCGCGCTGGGGGTGGGCTTCTCCGACAAGACCGCCATCCCATGGGGCAAGAGGATGGTGCAGGTGGACATCGATCCATTGAAGATCGGGAAGCACCCCTACGAGGTCGCCCTCAGGGGCAACTGCGAGGCGGTGCTGCCGCGGCTCCTGCCCCTCGTCGCCGAGCGTAAGGACAACGGCAGGGAGGAGGAGCTGGCCGCCATGAAGTCCGAATGGGAGGAGACGCTGAGGAAGGAGGCCTCGGTGAAGCCCTCGCCGCTGTGGCCGCCCTACATAATGGACGTGCTTTCACGTCTTCTGCCTGAGGACGCCGTCATCTCCATCGATGTGGGCGACAACGGCTGGTGGTTCGGCAGGAACTTCCGCATGAGTGGCCAATCCTTCGTCATGTCCGGTTACCTGGGCACCATGGGCTTCGGCTTCCCGGGGGCTCTCGCCGCCAAGCTCGCCTACCCGGACCGGCCGGTGGTCTGCATCACCGGCGACGGCGGCTTCCAGATGGCAATGGCCGACTTCCCCACCGCCGTCGAGGAAAGGTTGCCGGTCACGGTGGTGCTGCTGAACAACCGCGAACTGGCGATGATACGCCAGGAGCAGGCGGCCGAGGGGCTTCCCAATTTCGCCACCGGCCTCCGGAACGCCGATTACGCCTCCTACGCCGAGGGCTGCGGGGGAAAGGGGTTCAGGGTGGAGAGGCCGGAGGACCTCGAGCCTTCATTGCTGAAGGCGTTGGAGAGCGACGTCCCCTCCATAGTCGACATCAGCACCGACCCGCGGCGCTTCGAGAGGATGAGGGGCTGAGCGCGGTAGACGGGCAAATCATTTGTACCGTCACCGGGATGAAAGACCATGGAGGGACTCACGGGAAGGGAGCGCTCCCTGGCGGCGCTCCGGGCAGAGAATCAGGGAATCCCGCCGATAATCCCTCCGTTCCAGGGAACCTGGGCACTCAACACCGAGGGCGTCCCGCTGCGGGATGCCATCGAGGACCCGCGTGTGAACGCCGGGGCGCAGCTCCGGGCCGCCCAGCGATGCGGCTTCGACGCCTTCGAAGGGATGTGGGACTGGCTGACCATGGCGGAGGCCATGGGCTGCGGCGTCAAGATCAAGGACGGCATGGGGGCGGTGACCGTGGATCACGTCCTCGCCGACGGCATCGATGACGTCCCTGCTCCCGACCCGAGCGCCGACGGCCGCGCCCTTTCCAACCGTGACGCGCTCGAACTATGCGCTGAGGGCGACAGCTTCGTATACTCCACCGTGCCCGGCCCCTTCACGCTCGCCGGCGAGCTCCGTGGTCTGGAGCAGCTGATGATGGACTCCATTTTGGAGCCGGAGACCTGCCAGGACGTGGTATCTCTCAGCACCCGGGCCATCGAGGGTTACGCAGGCTTCTACGCCGCTCATTCGGAGGGGGTCCTGGTGTGCGAATCCAGCGGCTCCCCAGACCTGGTCCCGCCGGAGCTCTTCACCTCTGTCGTGCTCCCTGCCATTACAAGGCCGCTGCAGGCGGCGAGGTCGGAGGGAAGGCACCCCATGCTTTACATAGCCGGTGACTCCTCCCCGTTGCTGGAGGATCTGTCCCGTCTGCCCATGGACCTCTTGTCCGTGGACAGGGGCGTTGACCTCGGCCTATGCCTGGGCACCGTCGATTGCGCCGTGGCCGGGGGCATAGACGCGGTCGCCATCCTGTCTGATGATGGATGCGGAGCGGCGGCGGACGGCATCGCCTCCGCCATCGAGGCCGTCCGGGGCCAGGAGGGGAGGTTCTTCCTCGCCGCCAGCTCCGACCTGTCCGCGGCCCCCATAGGGAACGTGGAGTGTTGGAGCGGCCTGCTCCGGTCCCATTATCATTGATTCAGAGGGATGTTCCGTTCAATAACGGTTGGATAAAAACCTTAATATCCGTAGGCGTCCTTAAATATTGTCAACTTGCAAGCTGTCGACCTCTCAACCGTCAGACGCAGGAGCTCGGTCAGGACCTTCGAGAATAGGCAAATCCAGGAGGAGCATCGAAATTTGCTCAACGAAATCCTGGCCGAAAAGGACGGCGCCGAAGGGCCTTTCAGCAGCTCGCCCCGTGTTCTCAACCTTGAGCTCAGCGACAGGGAGCTTGACCGGATAAAGATCAGCACCTACGGCATCATCAAGGGGCAACGCGGATTCCTGGTGGGGGTCTGCCGCAACGACGACAAGGAGCTCATCGACCTGGCCCACAAGCTCGAGGACATCGTATTGAGGCTCACCGCAGTGGGCATCGGCACATGCTGGCTGTCCGGGACATTCAAGCGGGGCGACGTGATGGACCGGGTGGAGCTCTCGGAGGGGGAGATCATCGCCGCCCTGATACCATACGGCTACCCCTCAGAGAGGAAGAGGCTGATAGAGGGTCTGGTCACCGGCAGCGCCCAATCGCACAAACGCAAACCGGTGGACAGGCTCTTCTTCCACGGCGACTTCTCGCGGCCGGTGGAGGATGCCGAGGACAGCGGCTTCGCCGATCTTATCGAATCGGTACGCCTGGCGCCGTCATCGATGAACAAGCAGCCATGGCGCCTGGTCCTCGACGACGGCATGGTCCACCTCTACCTTCAGCGCTCGGCCAATTACATATCCGACCGATTCGGATTCGACCTTCACATGCTGGACATGGGGATTGCGATGCGTCATATGGAGCTTGCCTGCGAGATCCACGGCCAGGATGTGGAGTGGGTGCTCCACGGACCGGACATCGCATCGGCCAACGGCGGTATGGTGCACATCGCATCCTTGGCCATCCACTGACTGGCCGATGATTTATCGGGAAAAGGTGTTGTTAAAGGGTTTGCGCCAGGTTCAGACGAGGGCCTTGGAACGATGCCTGCCCCATATCACCAGCAGAGTCGGCAGGGCGACGGCGGCGCCGACGTAGGCGTAGGCGATCGCCATGGCGGTTATGAGGCCGAACTGCGCCAGCGGGACCATGCTGGAGAAGTTCAGTATCCCGAAGCCCACCGCGGTAGTCAGGGCGGCCCCCAGAACGCCGCGGCCGGTGGCGCCGGTGGTCACCATAACCGCCTCCTCGGGGCTCAGCCCCTTGGCCATCTCGCTGCTGAAGCGATGGGCGATGTGGATGCCGTAGGTGACGCCGATACCGACGGTGAGGGCGGCTATGGTCAATGTCATCACGTTGAGCGATATGCCCATGAGGTACATCGAGCCCCATACCATGATGACCGACATCACCGTGGGCAGGGTGGCGAGGGTGCCTAGCAGCATCGAGCGGGTGAGCAGGTACATGGCCGCAGTGAGGATGATCAGGGTGAAGGCCAAGGTGACCAGCAGCGAGGTCATCTGGTCCCGCTGCATCTCATCCATGATGACGGCGTTGGCGATGAGCATCCCGGTGGGGACCGCCTCATAGCCGGCCTCCTCCAGGGGCGCCACCGCCACCAGCAGGTCCTCCCTGAGCTCCAGGAGCTTCTCGTCGGGCAGGTTGTCCACCACACGGAGCTGTATGCGGCTGAGGTCCCCGTGCTCCTCGCTCTCCCCGATCACTCTGGCGAGCATCATGTTGACATCGGGATCGTCCTTGAGCAAGAGCTCCAGGACCAGCAGCTCGATGTCCCCCTGCTGCGTGCCGTCTCGGACGGCGCCGGTCGCGTTATCGAAGAGGGCGCTGTAGTTGTCCCTGAAGGAGCCGTCGTCTGATTGCTCGTATATGCTGTGGAGCACGGTGCCGATGTGCATCACGTTGGGCTCGCCGTTCTGCAGGGGCACATGACGGGCGTCCTTCATGTTCTCTACCGAATCCTCTATGGCCCTTATCATATCGGGGTGCGTCGGATCGCCGTAGATCAGTATCTCCACCGTGTTCTGGCCGGTCTCCTCGAACTCATCGAAGATGAAGTTGAGCATCTCGTAGGCGTCGCTGTCCTCGGGGAGGAAGTCGAACACGTCGAACTCGTAGGAGACATTGGCGGCGAAGTAGCTGAACCCGCCCAGGACGAGCCCCCCGGCGACGATGACCGCCAACGGCTTGCTGAGCGCCAGCTTCCCGCCGATCATCGATATCCTGCCGACGATGTCGTTGCTGTCCACCGACCTCCTGCGGTAGCGGCGGACCTTCTCCGAGGGGATGCCTTTGCCGGCCCGGCGCTTGTCGCGGACGGACTGCACCGAAGGTATGACCAGCAGCATGATGATGAAGCTGGATATAATCCCCACCGCGGCGAGGACGCCGAAGTCGGAGATCATCCTCATCGAGGATGTGACGTTGGACAGGAAGGCTATCACGGTCGTTATGGTCGCCAGCAGCAGGGCCTGGCCCACAGAGCCGACGGCGGTCGACACGCTGGCGGCGTTGTCGTTGCCCTCGCCGCGCTCGTCGCGGTAGCGGAAGACCAGATGCAGAGCGTAGTCTATGCCCAGCCCGAGTACCAATATCGGGACGGCGATGGAGACGGTGCTGATGCCTATGCCGAATATCAGGGCGCCGCCGAAGGTCCACAGGATGGCGAAGACCAGGCAGCTGATGGCCACCAGCATGTCCACCAGGTCGCGGTACATCAGCATGAGGATGGCGACCATGACCAGCAGCGCCAACGGGAAGAGGGTGGCGAGGTCGCTGTCGGCGACGTCGGCCATGTCCATGATTATGCGGTTCTCGTCGAATATCGCCACTTTGCTGTCGCCGTATATCAGATTCACATCGTCCGCTATCTCCGCGACCGCCTTCTCGTAGGCGAGGAAGTCCATGCCGTCGTCCTCGAGGACCTTGTTGCGGTCGAGGACGGCGATCATCATGGCGCCGGTGGCGGTGCCCTCATCGAGGTCGAGGTCCTTGGTGAAGAGCGATTCGATCCCAGAGAATTCCTCGGCTTCCAGCAGGCCGGTGACCGTCTGTTTCAACGTGGCCTCGTCGTAATGCTCGACATAGGCTATCAGGACCTCATGATGGGAGAGCCCGTCGGCATCGAACCCTGGAGGGGGAGGCAGGATATCATTGTAAACGATCGCCGACATCAGCGCTGAGTAAGGGCTGTTGAACGTCGCGTTAGGGTTCTCAGGGCTGATGAGGTAATCGCTCGCCACCGGGTCCTCGAATATCCTCTTCTCGTACTCGAGGGCGGCGAGGAATGACTCCTTCGAGAGGGCGTCATCGGCGCGCAGCAGGTTCAAGGAGGTCTGCTCGAACCGGAACGTGTCGCGGAGCAGCCTGTCGGCCTTGTAGGTATCGGTGTCCGGGGTCATGTCGTCCTCATCCAGATCGAACGTGACACCGTTGGTGGCTATGGTCCCGAACGCCATCAGCGTTATCAGCAGCACGGCGCCGATGCAGAGCCAAGGCCTCGCGGCGATCCTCTCGCCTATCCTCTCCAGTATGCTCATCTGATCTACTTCCCTAGTTGATGATATGATTTTGTATCGACGGACTCCAGCATCAGCCTGCGGAAATAGTCCATCCGCCCGGCGGCGTCCTCCTCCATCTGCAGCACCATGAGGTTTATCATCGGCAGGAGCATCGCGGCCGTCTGCGGGTGCGGCGTGACGATGACCCCTTGCTCGACCCCCTCCTCCACCATCTGCGCATAGTAGGGCAGGGCCTCCTCCAAACTGCTGCGCAGCACATTGAGGATCAAAGACGCATCTACGTCCAGGCTCCTGAGCTCGCGCCGTATCCATTCCGTCTCCGGCAGCGAGATCATGCCCTCGTCGATGTCCGCCATCCGTTGCAGGACGTCCTTCCCCCTGTCCGCCGCCGCCTCTTTTATCACATCGAGGTACCTCGCCTTGATCCTCTCCGCCACCGTGCAGAGGAGGTCCTCCTTGGAATCGAAATGATGGTAGAGGGTGCCCCGGGCGATCCCCGCCTCCTGCAGGATATCGTTGAGGGTGGTCGCCCGGTAGCCCTTCTCCATGAACAGCTCGGTGGCGCAGACGACTATGCGCTCCTTCATCCTCAGGGCGGTCTCGGGCATCTGATCACGCGGTAGCCTGGTTAGACCGTCGGTCTAATTGACACCCTGATATTGACGGGGTTGATAAAACTTGCGATGGGGGCCCTCTGCAGGGCTTCACCATATCTTGTCGTCGAGGTAACGGCCGAGGACCTCTTCTATGCTGTCGTCGGACCTCCTCACCGGGATCACCAGGGAATAGCGGCATCCCCGGCCGGTGTTGCGGAAGAGCATCGATATGTCCTCGGAGAGATGGCGGAGGCGCAGCTCCATCTCGTGGGCGTCATCGCCGTGCTCGCCGTGATAGCATACCACCTGCACAACGTTCACATCGGCGGCGATGGGGAGCTCGTCGTCCCCCCGCACCATCTTCTTGGCGATTATGGGCATTATCGCCTTGCCCACGTACTCCTTCGGCTCCAGGATTATGGAGTCTATCTCGATCACCGTCCTGACCTGGCCGTCCTTGAGCATAAGTATGTCCGGCTCGGTGTAGCGGAAGCCTATGCGGTTGCCCACATCGCTGTAGAGGGGGAAGGGGCCGGGGTCGCCGTCAAGCATCATCCCTTTCAGCCTCACCACGGTACGGTCCTTTCCATGGTACTTGCCGTAGACGTAGCGGCCGATTATGTCACGGACCTCCTCGATGGTCCTGTCGCAAACCGACTCCATCATCGCCACCGGTAATGAATTGCTTTAACGAGCCTTAAAACCCTTTCTATTCAGCAGTGGGACAGCCTTCTCGGCCTTGGCATGGTCCCGGACGGTTCGCGGCGTTCATAAGGGTTATACGGGGGCAAGCATTGACGGTGTCATGAGTTTGAAGTCCTGGGCTCTGGAGGTGAGGGCCCCTTTCCTGCTGCTTCCCCTGCTGCTCTCGGCCCTCGGAGCGCTGATGGCGGCGAACGATGGCCATTTCAGTCTGATGCCCTTCCTCTCCTTCACCGCGGTCCTCCTCTTGCTCCATGTCACGGTGAACACGCTCAACGAGTACCATGACCATCTCAGCGGCATCGATTTCAGAACGCTGAGGACTCCCTACAGCGGCGGCTCCGGCATGCTGCAGACGGGAGCTGTCAGGCCGGGTGAGGTCAGGGCTTTGGCCTACGGATGCTTCGTGCTGGCGCTGGTGCTGAGCGTGCACCTGGTGCTCAGCACCACGCTGCTGCTGGCCCCCATCATCGCAATGGGCATGGTTTTCTCGCTGTTCTACACCCAGGTCTTCGCCCGAGGCTTCATGGGGGAGGTCTCGGCGGGGCTCGGCCTCGGAGTGCTCCCGGTGATGGGCGCCTATCTGGTGCAGACGGGAGGGCTGTCCCCCGCGATCGCCTTCATCGCCCTGGCTTCGGGACTGCTGACCTTCAACCTCCAGCTTCTGAACGAGTTCCCGGACCAGGAGGCCGACCGCCACGGCGGCAGGAGGAACCTGGTAATGGCCTTGGGGGAGGGGAGGGCGTCGCGGCTCTACACGGCGATCAACGCAGCGGTGTACACGGTCATCGCCCTGGCGGTGCTGGCGTCCCTGATGCCGCCGGAGGCGTTGCTCGCCATGGCCACGCTGCCCCTGGCGTACCGGGCCTCGTCCATCGCGATGAGGAGAGCGTCGGCCCAGGAGTTCATAGCCGGCCAGAAGGCCAACGTCCAGGTGGTGATGCTGACCCAGCTCCTCTTGGGCCTGGGGATCGCGGCGGCATTGCTGGGCAACGCCGTCTGAGCGCTTCAGACTATCATCACATGAGGGCGGCCATGGACCACGTCCACCGCGGCCTCCACGCCGTAAACGCTCTTTATGTTCTCCGCGGTTATCACGTCAAGGGCTTCGCCGGCGGCGAATATCCTACCCTCCTTCATCATCACCGCCTTGTCGCAATACTTGATGGCGAGGTCGAGGTCATGGACTATAGCGCACACGGAGAACCCCTCCCTCCTCACCAGGTCGCGGAGAAGGTCCATGACGTCCATCTGGTGCTTGATGTCCAGGCTGCTGGTGGGCTCGTCGAGCAGCAATATCGATGCCTCTTGGGCCAGGGCCCTGGCGATCAGCACCTTCTGCCTCTGGCCCCCGCTCAACTGGTCATAGCGATAGGAGGCGAACCTCTCCATGTCCAAGGAAGCGAGTATCTCCCATGTCTTCTCCTCATCGCGCTTGCCGCTCTGCCATGCCGCGTGGGGCCTTCGACCCATGAGGACGACCTCGAAGACTGTGGGCATCCCGTGGCCACCGCCCGCGTGCTGCGGAACGTAGCCGATCATCTTCGCGATGTCTATCTGTTTCAGCTTGGCGACGTCGCGGTCATGTATCAATATCTCTCCCTGGTTGTGGGAGAGTATGCGGTTGAGGCATTTCAGCATCGTTGTCTTTCCGGAGCCGTTGGGCCCGATTATGCCGAGGACCTCTGAGGGCTCCAGCCTCAGGCTCACCGAGTTAAGTACAGGGCTGCTGTGGTATGCGAACACGACATCGTTTGCTATGACATTCATGCGGGCACTCTTCCAGACCGGTCCAGATTCCTTATCGGGACCCGCCTCATTGATATGTGAAGGCGGTAATACATAATAAATATTCGTGTTACCAGATTCACGTTCGGAAAGGCCAGATTCCGATGCAATGTTTTTAATAAACCAATAGTATTACTGCTTAAAAATTCGTGTTACTATTCATGGCACGGGAAGGGGAGAAACAATGAGTAAGAATATCTTAGCGGCGGGATTGGCCGCGGTGCTCGTCATCGCAAGCGCAGTGGTGCTCGTGATCAATGCTGAGGAGGATTGGCCAGGCCATGACGGCCTGGAGATATACGGGAACGCCAACGGCGACTGGTCCATCGATGAGGACGACATCGCCCACATCCAAGCCATAATCGATGGAGAAGAGGAGCCTAACAAGTTCGCCGACGCCAACCGCGACGGCAAGATAGACGAGAAGGACATCGAGCATGTGCAGGCCCTCATAGACGGGGAGGCTGAGTTCATATGGATACTGGACGGCAACGGCGACCCTGTCAAGGTTAAGCTTCCGGTTGAGCGCATCGGCGTCGAGTACCTGAGCAATGCAGAACTGATGAACGTCCTCAACGTATCCCACAAGGTGGTCGCCGCTGACGCGGCCGCATACAAGATGAAGGACTTCTACTTCCCGGGCCAGAACATCTACAACATAGGGCAGATGCACCAGAATCCCAACTATGAGGACATCATAGAGAACACCGACATGGATGTGCTCTTCACCTTCTCCCCATCTGACAATGACGTAAAGAACGAGAATCTGGGCGCTACGGACGTCGTCTTCCTCGGCCTTTATTGGCCCAATGTGATGGAGCCTGAGGACTCCCGCTTCATGCAAGGGGTGATGAAGGCGGGATACATACTCGATGCGGTCGACAGGGCGAACGACTACAAGGAATGGCTAGAGGGCCTGGTCGATGACCTGCATTCCGTCACATCCATGATAGAGCCCGAGGACCGCCCCGACGTTCTCATGACGACTCACAGGGACTATTGGGCCCCAGGCGGTCAGGACAACAAGGAGGTTAGGACGTTCACAAAAATCGACCCGCTGTCCCAGGCCTGCATGCTTGCAGGAGGCAACCCCATAGCCATGAACATAGTGGATAATTGGATCGGCAAGGATTCGATCTATTTCGCACAGGTGGGCCTTGAATACGTGCTGAACGAAGAGCCTGAATACATATTCATCCACACTGTGCGCCACACCTATTCGGGAATAACCTTGGAACCGGCACACGGTTATGACTGGGACGACCCTGCCGACTACCAGGAAAGGTTGGACGACATCCTGAACAACCGCTCCGAGATAGCCACGCTGCCGGCGGTCATCGATGAGAATGTCTTTATGACAGCGGGAGACTTCCGCAACAATGCTATGGGAGGCATACTCGGGGCGGTTTATATGGCGAAGATACTCCATCCGGACTTGTTCACGGACTCGGTCCTCGACCCGCAGGCGATCCACCAGGAGTTCGTGAGTGACTGGATGGGTCTCGACTACGACCTGAGCCAGAACGGCGTGTTCATCACGCCAGTGGTTTGAACTCGCTGAACGGAGTATGCACCATAATGTAACGGCTTTCGACCGATTTCGGAAAGGATAAGACCGGGAGGAGATGGAGCTGATCGATTGGAACTCGGTTTGGGACGAGCAGATGATCATCACAGACCGCTCACGCCTTAACGATGGGGCGTTCTGGGACCGGATGGCCAAAGAGCCTTCCAGTGGCGGCTTCCCGGAAGAGATGACGGACTTCCAGCTTTCCTGCATCGGCATCGAGGGCCACGAGTCCGTCCTGGAGATAGGCCCAGGCAAAGGAAGGCTCACCATCGAGCTGGCCAAGAGGGCAGGGTCGGTCACGGCAGTCGACCCTTCCGCCGCGATGACGGAGGAGTTGTCGCGAAGCCTTGAGGACGCCGGCATTTCCAATGTAAGACTAATCGTTTCGAGCTTGGAGGAAATGGATTCGGCCCAGGTCGGGCGTCACGACGTGGTGGTGGCGTCCTATTCCCTGTTCATGATGGACATGAGACGGCGGCTGGAGCAGATGACCAGGTCCGCCGCGAACCGGATTTGCATCTTCGTCCCCGCCGACCTCCGCGTACCTGATGAGCTGCAGAGAACGCTATGGGGCACCGATGCTGATATCCAAATCCCGGACCACGTGGTGCTCTTCAACCTCCTCTGGCAGATGGGGCTGAAGGCCGATGTGGCCGTACAGAGCTTCAATGTCCGCAAGGAATACGCTGACCTCCGCTCCGCGGTCGATGAGCACATGAGGTTCCACAACGCCCCAGAAAGGAGTAGGCCAGCCTTGGAGAGATACTTGTCGTCGATGCTGAGGGAGGAGGACGGTGCGCTCGTGTTGCTGAGCGAGCGCAGCACCGCGATGCTTAGATGGAGGGTAAGATGAGCGCCGACCATCACGACGGATGCTGCCCAGGACACGCGGAGCGGGAGAACATCAGGGTGATGATGGCCCGCCGCGTCCTGTTCCTGGTCGGCAGCGCCGCCCTGATGGTGCTTCTCTTCCTCTATTCGCTCACGATCGGAGCTGCCGACCTTTCGATATCAGAGGTTTACAGGACAGTTCTCAACCGTTATTTCCCCGGTGTTTTCGAGGTCAGCGACAGGTCGGAGACCATAGTGTGGTCCTTGCGCATGCCCAGGGTGGCCATCGCCGCCATCGCCGGGGTTACCCTGGGAATGGCCGGATGCGTAACCCAGGCCATCCTCAGGAATCCTCTGGCCACACCGTATACGCTGGGGGTGAGTGCTGGTGCCGGTTTCGGTGCCGCGGTGGGATTCATTGTCGGGGCGGGCATCTTCAGCGGCATGGCGATGGTGATCGGGAACTCCTTCATCTTCGCGCTCATACCCGCCTTCGTAATCCTCCTGGCCTCCCGCCGGATGGGTGTGACGCCGGAGACGCTGATATTGTGCGGCGTGGCCATGGCCTACATATTCGGGGCCTCGAACACGCTGCTGCAGTTCTTCGCCGATGACGAGGCGCTGCGTTCAGCTGTGTTCTGGCTGGTGGGGGACCTGACCCGCGCCTCCCTCTGGCAGGTCCCATACATAAGCGTGGCCCTGGTACTCTTCCTGGGCGTCAGCATGTACTATGCAAAGGATATAAACATCATCAAGATGGGCGATGACGACGCGAAGGGGATGGGCGTGGACGTGGAGAGGGTGAAGCTGATCATGGTCCTGTCGGCCTGCCTCGCCACCGCCACCGTGATATGCTTCACCGGCGCCATCGGGTTCATCTGCCTCCTGGCGCCTCACATATCTAGGCTTTTCATCGGCGGGGATGAACGCTATCTCATACCCGCTTCCGGCCTTTTCGGCGCCTGCCTGCTGCTGGCGGCGGACATCGTAGCGAAGACAGCGGTGGCCCCGGTGCTCCTGCCGGTGGGGGCCATCACCGCATTGTTGGGCGGCCCGATGCTGATATACCTGCTGCTGAGGCGCAGGAGGGACTGCTGCCGTTGAGCTAACCGTATATCTCGATCAGTCCGGAGATGCCCCTGGCGAGGATCTGGATGGAGATGGCGACGATGATTATCCCCGATACCCGGGTCAGGACGTCGATGCTCCCTCCCAGCTTCTGGGCGAGGTTGCCCGCCGCCAGGGTTATGCCGTACACTATCGCCGCCATCAGCAGGGTTATGAGCAGCAGTATGCCGTAGTCTATGGGGGCGCTGGTCATGCTCGCCGTGGATACGGCGATGGCTATCGTCGCCCCTCCGACGGCCATGGGGAATGTCATGGGCACCGCGACCACCTGCTCCCACTCCGACCGGGGGACAGCCTGGTAGTCGTCCTCCTTGGCGACGGTGGCGAGCTTCTGACCGTAGGTCATCATCGGGATGCCGGCGATGAACACCGCCAGGCCTCCGGTGACCATCAGCGCCGGCGTTGTTATCCCCAGCGCGAGGAGGATGTACTCGCCGATGGTTATCGATATGACCATGACGATGATGTAGTTCCTGGCCACGCGTTTCGCGACCTTCTTCTGGATGTCGGCTGCGAAGCGCTCGGTGAGCGAGGCGAAGGCGGCTATGGCGGCAGGGGGGCTGAAAAGCGTCAACAGCGTGATGAAGAAGAGCAGGTACTCCCCCGTGTCCAGCATAGGCCCGTTGAGCACGTCCACCATTCAAATCGCCCCGGTCGAGCCGATTCTCGGTTTCGTATAAATAGTTATTGGGCCTCGGGCAGTCACGCCTTCATTGGCGGCCGCCGCCCTCGCGCACCAAGCCCCTCAGCTCGGTCTCCGCCTTCTCCAACGCAACGGTCGAGGCGATTATGTCCGCGCCTATCCGCAGCAGGCGCTTGTCCTCGACCGACCAGTCCCCGATGCTCTCCACATCATCGAACCCTATGAAGCCCTGCAATTCCCCGTTGACCTCCAACGGCAGCACGTAAAGGGATTTTATCCCCTGCATGTCAAGCGTGCTCTTCTCCCTCCCCGCCTCCGGAGGCATACTGGAAACATCGGGAATCTCGATGACGCCGTCCTGCTCCAGCCTCTCCATCCACCACACGATCTCATCGACACGCTCGTTCTGCAGCAGATGCATCATGGATTCGACGCCCTCGGCGCACCATTCGTGGGTGTTCCTCATAACCTCGCCGTCGTCGCTGCGCAGGAACAGATAGGTGCGGTCGGCGCCGCTGAGCTTGCCCAGGACCGCCAAAGCCTTGTCGACGCTCTCATCGAAGCCCTCATCGCTGGAGAAGAGGCGGGAGATCCTCCCGAGGGCGCCCTCCATGGACGCGAAGCCTCCGAACCCGCTCCATGCCTCGTCCACGGTCTGCCCTCTGGGCGCGAGCTCCTCGATGACCATGTTGACCTTCCATTCCGCGCCGTCGATGCAGTCCCCCCTCAGGTGGACCTTGCATGGCATGGCCCTGCCGGTAGGGAGGCGGAAGATGACCTCCATGTCCGCCTTGTCCCCCTTCCGGAGTGCATCGACTATCAGCAGAAGCCTCCCCCTATGCTGCTCCTCGAGCATCTGGGCTAACCCATCGCCTTCAACGGCGGCGTCCTCGAGCAGGGAAACGGCGCTCGGATTGGCGTAGACCGCTCCGCCCTCGCCGTCCAGCAGCACGATGGCCTCGTCATTGATGGAGAGCATGTCCTTGTAGCGGTCGTAAGCGGTGGCGAACCAGCCCTCGAGGGAGGACCTCTCTATCACTATGGCGGCCACCTTGACCAGCCAGTCGAGCACGGAGAGGTTCGCGTCCGTGGGGAGGCCTGTGTCGCGTCCATAGTTGGCCACCGTCCCCAGCAGACGGCCGTCTGATGACAATATCGGCTTGGACCAGCATGATCTCAGGCCGGAAGCGAGCAGCGTGGCGACCACCTGCGGGAACGGTTCCCAGAGGGGGCTGTCTCTTATGTCGGGGGCGGAAGCCAATGACAGGGTGTGGGCGGCGGTGCCGCATGAGCCGTGGCGCTCACCGATGGGGACCCCCTCCGACAGGAGGGCCCAATAGTCCCTGCCGAGCCCCCGTCCGGAGGCTGGCCTGAGCACCCCGCCCTCCTCGTCGTAGAGCATCACCGTGCAGACCACCGAAGGGTCGTGCCTCTCCGCTATCGCCACCATCGAATCGAGGACGGCCTGCAGCCCCTCCCCGGCGCTGAGGAGCTTCAAGAGGTCGAGCTCCACCGATCTGAGCCTCTCGGCCCTGTATCGCCCCGCCTCGCGGGCGAGGACCTCTTCCAGCTCCTGGTAGAGCAGGCCCGCGTCCTTGTCCTTGCGGATGTAGGAGTCGGCACCGAGGTTGAGGGCGCGGATGGCCACCTCCTCGTCCCCCCTGCCGGTGAAGACTATGAAGGGGGTTCTGAGGCCGGCGGCGCGGACATTCCTTAAGAGCTCGAGGCCGTCCGCCCCGCCCAGATTGTAATCGGAGACTATGGCGTCGTAATCGTTGCCCAGCGCCTTGGCGGTGGCCTCCTCCAGGCCGGATGCGGTCTCGACGGCGAAATTGCCGTTGCGCTCCAGGTGGTGCCTGCACAGGTCGAGGAGCCGGGGCTCATCGTCCACGTAGAGAAGCCTCATCGTTCCGGATGCCATGTCGTCCATGAGATCGTCCCGCCCCTGCCGCGAAGTCATATCCCTCTTCACGTTTAATCGTTTTCAAATGAATGACCAGTGTTGATAACGCCCGGCAGAGGGCAGGAGATGGGCGTCAGCGGAATCTGTAGCGTCCGCGGGGAACATCGATGCGGAAGAGCGCCCCTTCCCCCTCACGGCCTGTCTCAGATATCCTGATGCCTGTTATCGCCAGTATCTCTTTGATGAGGAACAGCCCCATGCCGTTGTTGTTCCCGTAGCCCTTGGAGAATATCCTCCCCTTCTGCGAGGCGGGGACCCCCACGCCGTCGTCCTGGTAGTACAGGATGAGATCCCCGTCATCGCCAGGCTCATGCCATATGCTTATCCTGCTGACATCCCCGCCGTGGCGCTTGCTGTTGTCGATTAGGTTGCGGAAGACCTTCTCCAGCAGCGGGTCGGCGTAGAGCTCCAGGCCGGAGACCCGCTTCTCCAGTCTGGCAGGCCGGTGGACCTGGGTGGCGACGATCGATTCCAGGTCCTGCCACCTGGGCCTCTTGACGCCCAGGTCCTGGTATTCGCTGGTGAACTCGATCTGCTTCTGGATCTGGTCGCAGGACCTGAGGAGGACATCGGAGACGCCGGACATCCCCTCTTCCTTCGCCCCTTCATCCAGAAGGCTGATGTAGCCCTTCATCACCATCAGCTGGTTGAGTATGTCGTGCCTGGTGATGCTGGTCATGAGGTTCAGCTTCTTGTTCGCGGTCCGGAGCGCCTCCACCATCATGCGGAGCTCATGGATGTCCATTATCTGGCCCAGGTGTCCGAGGTAGCGGCCTTCGAGGTCATGGAGCGGCACCGCCTTCTCCTGGACCCAACGGTGGCCCCCCTCGCTGTTCAAGAGCCTGTAGTGCGCTGTCAAGGGTTCGCGTGCCTCGATGGCGGCGTAGAACCGGGGCAGGAAGCCCTCCCTGTCCTCAGGATGCACCATGTCCTCCCATCCGCGGCCGAGCCCTTCCTCCGAAGGCGTGCCGGTGTACTGCTCCCATCTGCGGTTGAGGTAATCGAGGCGACCATGCTCATCGGTGGTGTAGACTATGGCATCACCGCTGTCGGCCATGGTGCGGAACTTGTGCTCGCTCTCCGCCAGCGCAAGCTCCATCTCCTTCATGGCGGTTATGTCGATGTGGGTCCCCACGGTCAGGCTTCCGGGCCTCCCTTCCTCATCGCGCAGCGTCCTGCCCCGCGACCATATCCAAACCCATCCGCCCTCCGCATGGCTCATGCGGAAGGTCTGCTCGTACATGCTCTCCGGCCCCTGCTCCAGGTAATCCCGGAACGTCCTCGTCGCCGCATCACGGTCCTCAGGATGGAGCAGTTCCGTCCACATGGTCCCTAGGCCTCCCTCCCCCTCTTCTGAGGGCGGTTCCCTGCCCAGCATGCTCCAGTACTCCGGGGAGGTCCAGAGGACGCCGGTTTCACGGTCGTGCTCCCACGCGCCGCTGTTGGAGGCCGATATGAGGGTGCGGTACCTGCCCTCCGCCTCCTGGAGGGCCCGGTAAGACTCCATCCTCTCGCTGAAATCTATGGATATGGAGACGATGCTCTTCTTACCGCCGAAGGGCATCACGTTGAGGGACATCAGCTCCCAGAAGGAGCTGCCGTCCTTCCGCCTCGTCAGCCATAGCAATTCGGAGACGCCCTCATGCTCCAGCTTCCTGTTCACCTCTAAGGTGTCCGCTTTGGAATAGGGGGGCTCGCCCCATACCACGCCGGTTCTGATGAAGTCCTCCAGGTCGTCGTAGCCCATCATCTGCACGGCTTTCCTGTTCGCATACCTGATGTCATTGGTCTCCCAGTCGTAGACTGTGACCATCGCCGGGGCGTTGTCGAAAAGTTCGCGGTAGCGCCTCTCGCTCTCGATCAGCTCCTCCTCCGCCCTCTTGACGGCGGTGACGTCCCGCAGCACGATGATGGCCTCCCCCTCGCTGAGCTTCGCTATCCTGGCATTCAGATGGAGCGGTCCGCCGTCCATAGTGAGGATCAGGTCGCTCTCCTTTATCCCTCCGTCTTCCAACGCCTCGGAGACCTTGCCTTCGATTTCCTTAGCGGCATCACGGTCGAGGAAGTCCTTGGCGGTCCTTCCGACGATCTCCGCGGGATTCAAGCCCGTGCCGGACGGCAGATTGGCCCGCCAGTCCATTACCCTTGAATGCTGGTCCACCACCAGGACGGTGTCCGGCAAGGAATCCAGTATCCTGGATGACCTGCCCCGCTCCTCCGCCAGGTCGGCCATGGCCCTCTTCTCTTCGCTGATGTCGACGGCCATCTCGAAACGCACCATCCTCCCGTCAGGCCAAGGTATCAGGCGGTTGATGACGTGGAAATGCTTGTCGAGCACTTTGTTGTGATGGTCCCACACATAGGTCTGCCCGTTGAGCTCCCTTATGATGTCGTTGGTGCAGAACTCGCAGGGGGCGTCCCTGCCCTGGAGCTCGCGGTAGCATCTGCCGCCCTCGAGGCAAGCGCCGTACAAGCTCTTGGCGGCTTTGTTGAGATAGAGAATCTCGTGGTCGTCGATGTCGACCACGTAGATGGGCTGCTCCATGGAATCGAACATCGACCTGAGCCGCCCCATCTCCTCATCGGTTGCGGCCGCCGCCCTCCGGTCCTCGGTGACGTCCCGGAAGACGAGGAGGTCCACCGGTTGGCCGTCGACCCTCAGCAGCAGGGCGGACGCCTCTACCTGGACCTCCTCGCCGTCGGCGTTGCGGAGCCGGTACTCCTTGAAGTCCCAGTGGTTGCTCCTTATCCTGTCCCTCAGCCCCTCGATGGTCTGCTCTTGGGCCGATTCGCTGACCATGTCTATGAGCCGCTTGCCCTGCAGTCCCTCATCCTCGAAACCGAGCGACTCCCTCGCCGCTCTGTTGGCGAAGGTTATCAGCCCGGACGGGTCCAGTGTCAGAACCCCCTCCTTGAGCCTCTCCAGCACGGAGAAGAGGCCTCCCCCGTCGTCGTGGCTATAGTTGACCGTCGCCTTCTCACAGGCGTGCCGCGCCATCTCGAGCAGCTCTTCCGCGTGGCGGTCATCGCCTACGCGGACAAGGAGGTCGGCGCCCGAGTTCACGGCCCGTATCGCTTCATCAGCGCTGAATTCGGGCGAGACGACCGCGAAGGGCATCCCCAGGCCTTGGGCGCGCATGCTCTTGAGCAGCGGGGCCGCAGAGCCGCCGTATTCGGTTGCGCAGAAAACCACGGCGGCGTATCCCTCCGGTTCGATGAGGTCGGCAGTCCGGTCCGAAGAGAGCGTATCCACCGCCAGACCGTCGCTTTCCAGAAGACCCCTGGCCCATTGGGAGCCGCGAGGGTCGTCCTCGATGATCAAGACCTTCATCGGACTAGGACCGTCGGCCATCCTATAACCTCCCCAGCTATGCCGATATCGGTCCTCATCGTTTATTATCCTTTTTCGGCCGCTCAGGCCGCCGTCTTCATCCTGGACCCTCCGCGAGAACCACCGGCATTCTGACGTCCGAAGTCATCTAAGCTTCGCCATGTCGATGAGTTCGGATTCATGGAACCTTCGCAGTATGCGATGGTCCCGCTGCAGCTCCTCGCCGATGCGGCTGCCGTCCTCGGTGGCGATGCATATCCTCTCGTCGGCGTAGTCGGAGCTGCTCTTATCCGGCCAGATCCCCATCAGGCTCACCCCGCTCCCCTCGATCCTGATGGAGCGGAAGACGAGGCTCAGGTCGTAGAGGAGCTCCCGCAGAAGCCAGGGCGTCGATTCCAGGCGGGAGGGGACCTCCTTCGGGTAGCGGAGGACGACGTGGCGCATCCTCTCCGCGTCCAGCAGGGCGCTCATGGAGTCGTCAGCAGTGAGGAAGACCTGCTCCAGCTGGCCGGAGCGGTTGTGGGCGGATAGCTCGCGCACGATCATCTCATCGGCATCGGCGCTGTTGCCGGCCTCGCCCATCCCGCCGTCCACCTCGTAGTAGGTGAATATGTCCCTCACCGCCCCCTGCTCGGCGAGGGCGTTCAACGCCTTCGCCGCCCTCAGCGTGGGACGGTTGGGGAGGGCGTCTGCGAACGGGCGGCCTCGGAGGGCGCGCTTCAGCCCCCCCGGGTCCCTATGGCGGTCCAGTTTGTGGTTGGACGCCTTGGCCAGCTCCCGTATCGAGACCTTCGATATGGTGACCAGTAGGTCCTTGGGGTTCTCATGCTCGATCCCGAAGCGGGAGCGCTCGAGATAGAGGCGGCTGAGCAGGCGCTTGTAGGCGAGGTTGCTATCGATGGAGACCGCCTGCTGGCCGAGGAATCCCTGCCGCCGGCGGGAGGCGTCCACCGCATCATTGACCGCCTTGACCGCGAGCCCGAGGTTCTCGGGCGGCAGGAGCAGGGAGGAATGGAGGCAGTGCCGCAGATCGTCGTGGGAGGGGACCTCCTGATGGTGGGCGGGGTCGAGGGACAGCAGGAGCTGCGACCTGGCCTCCCCCATGGATTCGCGTGAGGCGATGTTGTCCAGCCTCAGGTCGGAGCATCTGACGTCGAACAGCCTCTCGCCGAGGAAATCCTCGCGCACCGTGAAGCGGTCACGGCGCCCGTCCATGCAGAGCTCGTTCAGCACCGCGGTGAGGAAGTCCTTTCCGGCCACGAAGGATCTCATCGGCCCCGCGCCTCCCGCTTGATGTCGTATGGTGTTATGAACTGGCAGGGTATGAGTATGAACGGCTTGCGGGTGTTCTCGTAGCTGCTCAGCTCGCTGTAGAACACATGCTCGCAGCCGGGATGCCCCAGGGACCTGGCCAGGCAGGCTATCATCTCGTTCTTCTTCCCCGGGGTGGCGTCGATGGCGAAGCTGTTCCCCCTCGACACCTCGTCATCGATGATGGAGGACACCAAGGAGGCGAGCCCGGAGAGGTCGCCGCTGTCGAAGCGGTGCGATTCGATGTGCGGCGCCTCCGCCCCATGCTCCTCCAGCACTATCGACGCCATCTCCCGCAGCATCGCATGCGTCTCCAGCCCCTCCTCCGAGCTGAGTATGTGCACCCTGCTCGGCACGAACCCGAACCTCCTCGCCGAGCACCACATCGAGTTCAGTAGGCCGTAGACGTTGGTGGATATCACCGAGATGAGCGCCTTCCCCATGGAAAATAGATAAAACGTGAACGATATATATCTTATACCCTCGATTAAGGACTATGCCGCCGCCGTAGGGTCGTTGCCTTTTTACCCCCCGGCGGACATCCTGCATCGATGGCGAGGGCTAGGGCGACATTGGGGGGCGGATGCTTCTGGTGCCTGGACGCCGCGTTCCGCACCCTGGAGGGCGTGCAGCGGGTGACATCGGGATTCTCCGGCGGCCATGTGGACTCCCCCAGCTACAGGGAGGTGATGCGCGGCGGCACCGGCCACGCCGAAGCGGTGGACATCGTCTTCGACGACAAGGTGCTGAGCTTCCGCGACCTGCTCGATGTGTTCTTCACCATCCATGACCCCACCACCGTCGACCGCCAGGGGAACGATGTCGGCCCGCAGTACCGCTCGGTGATATTCTACCACGACGGGTCCCAGGAGCGGGATGCCCGTATCAAAGTGCGTGAGCTGGAGGAGAGCGGGGCCTTCCCCCGGCCGGTGGTGACGGAGATCGTGCCGTTCAAATCCTTCCATCCTGCCGAGGACTACCATCAGGACTATCATGCTAGGAACCGCCGCGAGCCCTACTGCCGGCTGGTCATCGATCCGAAGCTGGAGAGGCTGCGCGAGGTCCGGGACGGGCGCGGCTGAGTAACATCATTTATATCCATCAGGCGATACATTCCCCATGGTGAACCCGTTCAAGACCCGCAGGGGCAGAAGGAGGAGGTACCGCCGCTACCGTGGCGGCCGTCCCTTGCCGATACTGATAAGGCTCCTGCTTCTTCTGGCGCTGATAGCGTTCTTCGCCTTCTACATCCTCGCCTGAGATCGGGCCTCCGCCTGAGACGAGGGTGCCGCCTCGATCCAGTCCCGCCTCCCTGAGCGGGCAGCAAGGCCTGGCCTGTACGCCGCCATCGGGCCCGCGCCCGCATCCCCCGTGAAAGGGCTCTGTTCACGCATGAGTGTTACTTTACCATGCAAAAAGTATTACTATGCCCACCTTGATTGACCGTCGATGAGCCGGAGGCGCATAGCCATCTACGGGAAGGGCGGCATCGGGAAATCCACCACCGCTTCCAACGTGTCAGCGGCATTGGCCCTGCAGGGCGTTAAGGTGATGCAGATAGGATGCGACCCCAAGGCCGACTCCACCTCCCTCCTGCTCAACGGCAGCCCGCAGCTGACTATCCTCGACGCCTGCCGCGAAGGCGAGCCTGACCTTGACGACATAGTGCGGACCGGCTTCGCAGGGGTCCTCTGCGCCGAGTGCGGCGGCCCGAGGCCGGGGGTGGGATGCGCCGGAAGGGGCATAATAACCGCCTTCGAAACCCTCGACAGGCTGGAGGCCTTCGAGGCTCACAAGCCGGAGGTCGTTGTCTACGACGTGCTGGGGGACGTGGTCTGCGGCGGCTTCGCCATGCCGATACGCAACGGCTACGCCCGTGAGGTCTACGTGGTGAGCTCCGGCGAGCGGATGTCGGCCTACGCGGCGACGAACATCGCTGCAGCGATAGGCAACTTCCGGACGCATGGCTACGCCCGGCTCTGCGGCGTCATCCAGAACTCCCGGGGCATCGAGGGAGAGGACGCCATCCTCGACGGTCTGGCGTCCTCCATGGGGACCCGCGTCATCGGCCGCGTCCCCCGCCACCGCTCGGTGCAGGAGGCCGAGTCCGCCGACATGACCGTGATGGAGCATTCCCCCGGCGGGGAGCTCGCCCGCATATACCAGGCGCTGGCACGGCGATTGATGGAGGACGGCGGAGGTGAGCTGGATGGATGAGCAGGGGCGCATGGTCCCCATCCTCGTGGCGCCGGAGAGGCTCTCCACCCTGTTCTTCGGCGGCGGCCGCGTCGCCATGCGCAAGGCCGAGCACCTGCGGGGCTGCGGCATCACCGTGGTGGCGGAGAGCGCAGTCCCGGAGCTCCGCTCGCTGGCATCGGCCGTGATCGAGCGGAGCGTTGACGATGAGGCGCTGTCCCTCATCGACGGGCACGATGTGGTGGTGGCGGCCACGGACGACGAGAGCTTGAACCGCGCCATCGTGGACAAGGCATTGGAAAAGGGGAAGCTGGTCAATTCGGTGCACGGCGGCGGCAACTTCATCATCCCCTCCACCAGGAGGAGGGGGGCCTTCGTCCTCTGCGCGTCCACGGAGGGGAGGGCGCCGGTATTCCCGCCTTTCCTCATGGAGAGGTCGGACGAGCTCTTCGACCCCGCCTACGACTCCATGGCCGAGCTCCTCTCCGAGCTGCGGCCTATCGCCAGGAAGAAGGTCCCCGGCCAAAGGGAGCGCGCCGAGCTGCTGCGGGCGGTGATGCGCGATGAGGGCATATGGTCGCTGCTGCGGTCGAAGAGGGACGACCTGGCGCGAGAGAGGGCGGCGGCCATGATGGAGGCGTACCGATGATAATCAGCCTCCACGTCACGCACCTGTCGGCGGGCATGGACGGCCTCGAGGGGGCCATGAACCGCCTGGGCTCCGTCCTGGAGGAGGGATTGTCGATCGAAGGCGCGGATGAGCACGTCGTGCTGAGCACATGCAACCGCTTCGAGGTCTACGTCGCCGCGAACCGCGCCGAGGACGCGAGGCGCTCGTTGCTCTCTTTGGTACGCGGGCGGGTGCCGTACAGCCGCAACGGGGCTTCGGCCTTCATCCTCGAAGGGAGGGAGAGCGTCCAGCACCTCTTCAAAGTGGTCTGCGGCCTGGACTCGCTGATGATCGGCGAGGACCAGATACAGCATCAGGTGAAGGAGGCCTACCTGCGTGCGCTGAGGGACGGCGGGGCCGGACCGAGGCTGAGGGGGCTGTTCGAGAGGGCCCTGTCGGTGGGCAAGAGGGTGCGCAGCGAGACCGCCCTCAACAACGGGGCGGTATCGGTGGGCTCAGCCGCCGTCCAGTTGGCGGAGGAGAGCCTGGGGGACCTGGAGGGCAGGGTGGTGACGGTGGTCGGCGCCGGGGAGATGGCCACATTGATAGCCAAGAGCCTGCGGGGCAAGGGGCCCCGCAGCGTCTTCGTCTCGAACCGGACGTACGAGAACGCCAAGGAGCTCGCCTACCAGCTCGACGGCGTGGCCGTGGGCATGGACTCATTGCCGCACGTCATCGCCCAGAGCGACATAGTCCTGGTGGCGACGGCGGCGCCGCACGTCGTCCTCGACCGGGCCACGGTGGAGAGGGCGATGGAAGGCAGGGCGTCGCGGCTGCTGCTGATCGATGTGTCCATGCCCTCCAACGTCGACCCCTCGGTCAAGGAGGTGCCGGGCGTTGACCTATGCCTGATGGACGGCCTCAAGGACATCGCCCTCGGCAACATCGAGCGCCGCCGCAAGGAGATGGCCGATGCCGAGGCCATAGTCTGCGAGGAGCTGGAGATATATCAGGGGGAGAGGGACGCCATGGAGGCCGACGAGCTCATACGCGTTCTAAACCGGAAGATCGCCCACATAAGGGAGAGGGAGCTGGACAGGGCCTGCCGCAGGGCGGGCGCCGGCGGCAGCGAGGAGGTCATCGAGGACCTCTCCCGGGCGCTGGTCTCGAAGATCATGGCCGACCCGTTCTGCCGGCTCAAGGAGGCGTGCCGCAACGGCGACAAGGAGCTGTGCAGGGCGGCCGAATACCTCTTCGGCCTGGAGGGGGACTGATGTTCCCGGCCGCGAGGACCCGTAGGCTGCGCTCATCGCCAGGCCTCCGGTCCATGGTGCGGGAGACATCCCTACGCGCTGAGGACCTGATGCTACCGTTGTTCGTGGACGAGAGATGCGACGCCGTCCGGCCGATAGGCTGCCTTACCGGAGTAGAAGCCTATCCGCTGGACCATCTCCCCCGTCTCTCCGATGAGCTGGAGTCCGAGGGGGTGAGGACGGTCATGGTCTTCGGCGTCCCCCGACGCAAGGACGCGGAAGGGAGCGGAGCCTGGAGCGAGGACGGCGTGGCCCAGAGCGCGGTGCGGGCGCTGAAGTCGGCCGGTGGCCTGAACGTCATCGCCGATGTCTGCCTCTGCGAGTACAGCGACCATGGCCATTGCGGCGTCGTCCGCGACGGCCGAGTCGACAACGACAGCACCCTGCCGCTCCTCGGCCGGACGGCGGCGTCGCTCGCCGACGAGGGGGCGGACATCGTCGCCCCCTCAGGGATGATGGACGGTTCGGTGGCGGCGATACGCCAGGCCTTGGACGCCGGCGGGCACAGGATGACGCCGATAATGTCCTATGCGGTGAAGTACGACAGCGCCCTCTACGGGCCATTCCGGGAGGCGGCCTGCTCCGCGCCCGCGTTCGGGGACCGCTCAGGCTACCAGATGGACGTGGGCAACCGCCGCGAGGCCCTGCGCGAGGCGTCCTTGGACATCGGCGAGGGCGCGGACATCGTGATGGTGAAGCCGGCGCTGACATCGCTGGACGTGATAAGCGACTGCCGACGGGCCCTCGATGTTCCGATAGCCGCCTATCAGGTCTCGGGGGAGTACGCCATGATCATGGCCGCCGCCTCCATGGGCGCGATCGACGAGGAGCGCTCGATGCTCGAGACGCTCACCGCCATCAAAAGGAGCGGCGCCGGCGTCATAGCAAGTTATTACACCCGCAGGATCGTTGCGGAACTGGAGGTGACCCAGTGACAATGAGGGAGAATTCAGAGAGATTGTTCGCGCGCAGCAGGTCGGTGATGCCCGGCGGGGTGTCCAGCCCCATCAGGGCCTTCGCGCCCTTCCCGTCGTTCATCAGGCGGGGGGACGGCCCGCTGCTCTTCGACGTCGACGGCAACAGACTGGTGGACTTCTGCCTCGGCTACGGGCCGCTCATACTCGGCCACGGCCATCCCGCCGTCTTCGACGCCGTCATGCGCCAGGCTAACGAGGGCCTGCTTTTCGGCGCCCCCTCGCCCAACGAGCTGGAGTTCGCCGAGAAGCTGGTGGGCCGGCTGCCGGGGGCGGACATGGTCCGCTTCGCCAACAGCGGCGGCGAGGCCACTATGCATGCGCTGAGATTGGCCCGCGGCTTCACCGGCAGGGACAAGGTGGTCAAAGCGGTTGGCGGCTTCCACGGAGCCCACGACGCCCTCCTGGTGAAGCCGGGCTCTGCGGCCATGGAGGCATGCCTGCCGGGCAGCGCCGGCGTCCCCGAGGGCGCGGTGGGTTCCACGCTGCTGATGGAGTTCAACGACGTCGAGGCCGCCGCCGGAGTGCTGGAGGGCGGGGACGTGGCCGCCGTCATCGTCGAGCCGGTCATGGGGAACTGCGGCGTCGTACCGCCGGCTCCCGGCTATCTGCGTGAGCTGCGGCGGATGACGGAGGAGAACGGCACGCTGCTGATATTCGACGAGGTGATCACCGGCCTGCGCGTCGCCGCCGGCGGGGCGCAGGAGCTCTACGGGGTGGAGGCCGACCTCTGCACCCTGGGCAAGGCGATCGGCGGCGGGCTGCCCGCGGGGGCGGTGGCGGGAAGGAGGGATATCATGGAGCTCGTCTCCCCCCAGGGACCGGTGTACATGGCAGGCACCTTCTCCGGCAACCCCTTGACCGCAGCCGCCGGCCTGGCGGTGCTCAACCATCTCGATGCCGCGGTGTACCGCTCGCTCGACTCCAAGGGAGGGACGGTGGTCCAGGGGCTGCGGGATATCATAGCCGACCGGAGGCTCAAGGCCTGCGTGAACTCGGTGGGCTCGATGTTCCAGATATTCCTCGGGGCCGACGAGGTCAGTAACGGCAGCGATGCCGCCGCCTGCGACGCCGCCGCCTTCCGCGGTCTGTTCCTCCATATGCTCGGAGAAGGGCATTACCTGCCGCCTTCGCAGTTCGAGAGCCTGTTCCTCTGCACCGAGCATCAGAAGCAGCATCTCGACGGCCTCATGGAGGCGTTCGACTCCGGACTGAGGGAGGTGGAGCGATCCGTGTAGGCACAAGAGGCAGCGCCCTCGCCATGGAGCAGACGCAACGATTCCTCCGTTCTCTCAGCGGGTCCTGCCCGGGCGTCGACTCTGAGACAGTGGTGATAAGCACCCGGGGGGACGAGGACACCGTAACCCCTCTGGATGGCCTTGGCGGCTACGGCGCCTTCGTCCGCGAGCTGAACAACGCCCTCATCGACAGCCGGATCGATGTGTCGGTGAACTCCCTCAAGGACATGCCGGTGCTGCATCAGGAGGGCGTCTCCATCGCCGCCGTGCTCCCCCGCGGGCCGGTGCATGACGTCATTCTACCCTGCCCCTTGGAGGAGCTGCCGCCTGCTGCGAAGGTGGGCACGTCGAGCGTGCGGAGGGCGGCCATGCTCCGCCGCATACGCCCTGACCTGCGGGCGGAGAGCATACGGGGCAACGTGGGCACCAGGCTGCGGAAGCTCGACGACGGCCTATACGACGCCATAATACTGGCCGAGGCGGGCCTGGACCGATTGGGCATCGACAGGGATCGGCAGAGGCTGCCGCTGGAGGATTTCCTTCCCGCCCCCGGGCAGGGGGCGATCGCCATCGCGTGCCGGTCGGGCGATGACGAGACCGCCGGCGCTCTGGAGAAGATCAACCATGGCCGGACCTGGCGCGAGGTGATGACCGAGAGGCTCCTGATGGAGATGCTGGGGGCGGACTGCTCCGCCCCGGTGGGCATCCTCGCCTCCGAGGAGGGCGGTGGCATCAGGCTGAGGGCGATGAACTTCCCGGAAGAGGGGCGCTGCGTTTACCGCGATGAGACCGTCGACCACGGGGACCAGGCCGCATTGCGGAGGATGGCGGGCACGCTTAAGGGGGCGGGCGCATGAATAAGGGCGAGGTCCATCTCGTCGGCGCCGGCCCCGGCGACCCCGGCCTGCTAACCGTCCGGGGGAGGGAGCTGATACAACAGGCGGACGTCCTGGTCCATGACGCCCTGGTGGACGCCTCCCTGCTCGACCTGAACCCGGGGGCGGAACGTATCGACGCGGGCAAGAGGGGAGGGGACCACACCCTCAGACAGGAGGAGATCAACGCATTGCTGGCGGAGCTGGCCCTCCAGGGCAGGAAGGTCGTCCGCCTCAAGGGAGGGGACCCCTTCCTCTTCGGCCGCGGGGCCGAGGAGGCCGAGCATCTGCGGCGTGCGGGCGTAAGCGTGCATGTGGTGCCCGGCGTATCGTCAGCGATAGCCGTCCCTGAGCTCTGCGGCATACCGGTCACCCACCGCGGCAACTCATCACTGGTGACGGTGGTCACCGGCCATGAGCGGGACGGCCGCGCCGAGGACCGCATCGATTGGGGCCATCTCGCCGGGACCGGAGGGACGATAGTGGTGCTGATGGGCATGGGCAACCTGCGACGCATCGCCGCCTCCCTCCAGGAGGGCGGCATGGCGCCCGGGACGCCGGTGGCGGTGATAAGCGAGGGCAGCACCGGCGGCCAGAGGGCGCTGCGCAGCGATCTCGCCCATGCGGCGGACGACGTCGGGTCGGCTGGCCTCAAGGCTCCAGGCGTGATAGTCATCGGAGAATGCGTGGAGAGGATGGAAGAACTGGGGGACCTGCGGTGAGGACGGTGGCCTTCACCCGGCCCCGCGACCGCCTGGAGAGGTCGGAGGCGGCGGCGCGCTCGCTCGGGATGCGGCCGTTGGCGGCCCCTTCCTTGAAGGTCCTCCCCGGCGATGCTGATGGGATGGACGCCTTCCTCGCCGACCTCGCGCGCGGCCGTATGGATGCGGCGGTCTTCGCCTCCACCACGGCGGTTGACGTCTGCGCCAGCGCGGCGGGGGACCTAGCGGGGCTGCTGCGCGGCGTCATCGTCATCGCCATCGGGCGGGCGACCAGGGACAGGCTGCTCCGCTTGGGCGCGGAGATGGTCATGATGCCCTCCGCCTTCACCTCCGAGGGCCTGGTCGAGGACTGCTCCCCGCTGCTGCGGGGGAGGCGGACGGTGCTGCTGCGCTCCGACAAGGGCACACCTCTTCTGCGCGAAGGGCTGGAGGCCGAAGGCTGCATCGTCAGCGAGCTGCATGCCTACCGCCTCGAGCCGGAGCCCCTCTCTGACGGCGTGCGCCGCATTGCCGAGGAGGCCGCCGCTGGAAGGGTCGACGGGTTCGCGTTCAGCTCCGCCCTCTCGGCGCGCACCTTCATGGAGCAGGCTTCCCAGCTTCTAGGTGAAGACGAGGCGCTGAGGGCCGTATCGGCGGTGGCGGTG
>PUJZ01000092.1 GCA_003550345.1 Methanomassiliicoccaceae archaeon | reverse complement strand
ATGTCCGACATCGAGAGCTGGCCCGCCAGCCTCCTGCTGTGGAGGAGCTTCACCCAGTGGCTCGGAGGCGCAGGCATCATCATCGTCTTCGTCACCATACTGCCGCTGCTGGGTATCGGCGGCAGGACCCTCTTCAAGAACGAGTTCCCCGGGATGGAGATCCAGAACTTCACCCTCCGGGTCCGCGAGGCGGCGAAGGAGTTCCACCTCATCTACATCATCCTCTCCCTCTGCCTGCTCGGCCTGGTGCTGGCCGCCGGCGCCGGCCTCTACGACGCCATGTGCCTGGTCTTCTCCACCATGGCCACCGGTGGATTCTCGCCCCACAGCGGGAGCATCGGTCATTTCAGCCCCGTCATCCAATGGATCGTGGTGGCTTTCATGTTCCTCGCCGCCACCAACTTCTACCTGCATTACCGTGCGCTGTACCGTCGCGAGCCCAGGGCATACATGGAGAGCACCGAGTTCCGCGGCTTCGCCCTCATCGTGGTCATGGTGACCGTCTTCACCTTCCTCGCCCTCAGCTCCCAGAACGGTGGGCTCCATGCCCTGGGCGGGCAGGAGGAGACGCTCAGGCACTCGGCGTTCCACGTGGTGTCAGCGGTCACATCCTCAGGCTTCGCGGTGGACGATTACACCGCCTGGCCGGTCATGGTCCAGCTGCTCCTGCTGGTGATCTTCCTGGTGGGCGCCTGCAGCGCCTCCACCGCCAGCGGCCTCAAGACCGGGAGGGCGGTGATGGCCCTGAAGTACCTCTACCACGGTCTGCTGCGGCAGGTCCACCCGAGGGCGGTGATGTCCCTCAAGATGGACGGCAAATCGGTCAGCAACGATGCCCTGGAGATAACCATAGCGATGATACTGCTCTTCATCTGCACCCTGATCGGCGTCACATTCATCCTGCTTGCCACAGGGGTCCCGATGACCGAGGCATTCTCGGCGACGGCGGCCTGCATAAGCAACCACGGCCCGGGCATGGGCGCGGTGGGCCCGTACGGCGATTACGGCTGGCTCGACCCGCTGGCCAAGGTGGCATTGATATTCACCATGTGGGCGGGACGCCTTGAGCTGCTCACGGTGTTCATACTGCTCACCCCGGCATTCTGGAGGGAGTTCAACCGCTACAGCCATCGCGGCCGCGGACGGAGAAGATGAGGGTCAGGACCTGGCCGCCCGCAGGACGTCCATCGCCAGCGGGCTGCCGGGGTCGGAATCGTTGATCGCCCCCGCCAGCAGCTTCGCCTCCTGCGTCCTGCCCTTCTCCAGCAGGCAGAGCGCCAGGTTCCACAGGGCGCCCGTGTGCGAACCGTCGAGCTTCAAGGCCTGATTGGCGCTGTTCATCGCCGCCATCGTCTTCCCCTTTATCCTCATGACGTAGCATTTGAGCGCCAGGCCGTCGGCGTCCCGCTTCCGCTTGGCATAGCTCTCGGCCACTGAGCGCGCCTGACGCTCCCTGCCGGCCCGGAGCAGGGATTCGAGGAGAACGGCCCCGCTGCGGAAGCTTCCGTCCTGCAGCGACTCGGCCAGACCTATCGCCTCCTGATGCCTTTCCATGCGGGAGAGGCATTCGGCCCTCAGAAGGCCCGCCTCGTGGCCTTCGGCGCCGTCCAGGGTCCGGAGCGCTTCCTCGGGCCGGGAGGCGGCGGCGAAGCTGCGGGCCAGCTCGATGACCTGGCCTTCGGCGCCTGCGGCGGCCGCGAGCAGCTCGACCGAGCCCTGATGGTCGCCGAGACCGCGCAGGGCGACCGCGAGCCCAAGTCTTCCTTCGGCATCGTCAGGGGCCGCCCTCCGGGCCATGGACGCCAACTCCTCCCCCCGCTCCCAACGCTCCATGGTGTACAGGAGCGCGGCGCATTTGACCAGGACGAAAGGGTCATCGCCATGGGAGGCGATGACGCCCTCGGCCGCCCGGTAGGCCCCCGGCTCGTCGCCGGCGCCGATCAGGGCCGCGATGCGGCGGAATTCGCGCTCCTGGTCCATCGAATCGCCCAAGGTATTTCCGTATTTGTTTCTATCCCTCCAAGGCTGCATAAACCTTTTATCGGCCTAAGGCGAAGGAGTGCCGATAAGATGAGACTGTCCTGGATGAAGGTGCTGGACCTCTACGGGCGCTTCAACCACCATGTTGAGCTGAAGGAGGAGGGCCTGACGATAATCCATTCCCCCAACGGCCTTGGCAAGAGCACCATGGTGCGGATGGTATGCCTGGCGTTCGGAGGGGGCTGGGAGGAGCTGGAGCTGGTGCCATTCGCGAGGATGGAGTTCGGGTTCGAGGAGGGGAGGAAGCTCGTGCTGACACGGGACGAGGGCCTGAGGGCCACCCTCCTTGACGGCGGGGACCTTGTGAAGATGGACCAGGAGGAGGTTAAGGAGATGCTGAGCGTCACCTATCTGGGCCCACAGAGGCTGTTCCTCGAGCAGGACATCGGCTGCTTCGTCTCCGCCCTAGACATCCACTCCGAAAGCCTGGCGGCCGCCTGCCGTCATGCGATGGCGAAGGCCAAGGAGGAGTGGGAGAGGGAGCCCGTTGACGACGGGGCTCAGGCTGACGATCCGGATAAGACGCTTTCGGAGGCAAGGGGGCGGATGAGGATCGCTGAGAAGGCGGGCATGCTTCCGCGCCTGGAACGGCATCGCGGGGAGCCCGACCTGCTCAACGCCGACCCTGAGGGCTGGGGGCCGGAGGCCTTGCGGGCCCTCGACCGGCTGCGCCGCGCCGCCGATGCCCTGCACCCGACAGCAGAGAGCGCCTCAGCTCTGGTCGACATCTTCAACCCCATGGTATTCCGCAAGAGCCTCAGCATCGATCCCCGCTTCGGGATGGTGATAACGCTCGAGGAGGGCAGGACCATACCCCTGGAGATGCTGTCCTCGGGGGAGAAGCATCTGCTCCTACTGCTCTACGTGATGCTATTCGAGGCCGATTCCGGCGGGATGGTGATCATCGATGAGCCGGAGATATCCATGCACGTGACCTGGCAGCAGCGCCTGGCCTCGTTGTTCCTCAGCATCGGCCGGGCGCGCGGGCTCCAGCTGGTCATGGCCACCCACTCCCCTCAGGTGGTGCATGACCGCTGGGACCTCACCGAGGAGCTGGTGGTCTGATTTGAGGCGTCATATCCAACCCTTCGAGGTCGCCAACGAGATGTCGATGCGCCGCTCCGTCTTCAAAGGGGCGTTCGTGGCGGTAGAGGGGGTCACTGACTTCCGCCTTTACGGTAAATTCACCGACCCTGGCGACTGCCAGCT
>PUJZ01000003.1 GCA_003550345.1 Methanomassiliicoccaceae archaeon | reverse complement strand
GGGCCGGCCACTGCCAATATCGGTCGCGGGGGACCGGCAACGGTCTGTCCTCGGGCGCAGAGCCGAGCCACAGCCTCAGTATCGATGCTGACAACCCGTTACGTATCCGACGACGCGATTGGTCCAACGGGAAGGATGAGTAATCCCGGCAATCAGATCTCGTTCCCGCGCCTGAACAACGCTTCGATGATGCGGCACTCGGCCACCCGCCCGCCACGGCATTGGGACACCATCGACCGCAGCTCGTCGGCGAGTTTCTGGAGTGACTCGATGCGCGCCTCGATCTGTTGGTGATGCTTGGAGGCGATGCCATCGACCGCGCGGCAGTCGGCATCCGGATGATCCGCCAACGTGAGCAACTCACCGATGGTGCGCAGGTCCAGTCCCAGTTGGCGGCCGTGGCGGATGAAGCCCAAACGATCCACTGCTTCGAGGTCGTAGCGACGGTAGCCGCTACTCGATCGGGGCGGCGCCGCGAGCAATCCCAGCTTCTCGTAATGCCGGATGGTTTCCGGCGAACACCCGCTGAGTCTTGCCACTTCGCCAATTTGCAACCACGGTTTCATCGGACTTGACCCTGTAAGCATTGCAGGGTTTAGCCTGTTCCGGTGGGCGCAACGGCGCAAGTTTCCGGTCGCCGCGTGTCGGGCTAGCCCTTGTATCATGGCATTGGAGCGAATCGATGAACGTGTTGCACGAGATACTCGGGGTGGCGCTCGCGGCGGCGCCCTGGCTGGTGCTGGGGCTGTTTGTTGCCGGCCTCGTCCGGGCGTTCGTAGATGAAGCGGTCCTGCGGCGCTGGGTGGGCGGAGAGGGGCCTGCGAGCATCGCTCGCGCGGCCGTGATCGGGGCACCGCTGCCATTGTGTTCCTGCGGCGCAATTCCGACGGCGCTGACCCTGCACCGCGCCGGAGCCGGCCGCGGACCGACGACCGCTTTCCTGATCGGTACGCCGGGCATTGGAGTCGACTCGCTGGCGATTACCTACGCCTTGCTGGGTCCGTTCATGATGCTCGCGCGGGCGCTGGGCGCAGTCGTTACGGCCGTGGCCACGGGTTTGCTGGTCGCGCTGGGGACGCGTGGAACGCCGCTGCCGATTTTCTCCTCGGACGCTTGCGGCGCCTGCAATGCCAACGGATGCGGATCGCAGGCGCCCGAGCAGGCCCGCGAAGATTCGGAACCCACGACCCCCGTCCAGTCACGTGCCGCGCAGCGTCTGCGCGAGGGCATGCGGTATGCGTTTGTGGATCTGCTCCAAGACATCGGCCCGTGGCTGCTGGCAGGGTTGGTGGTGGCGGGGGTTCTGATCGCACTGGTTCCGCCGCAGGTGCTGTCCACCTACGGTAGCGGTCCTGGCGCGATGCTACTGATGGCGCTGGTCGGCATCCCGCTCTACATCTGCGCCGCGGCAGCCACCCCGATCGCAG
This sequence comes from Methanomassiliicoccaceae archaeon, assembly GCA_003550345.1. Classification (GTDB taxonomy): domain Archaea; phylum Thermoplasmatota; class Thermoplasmata; order Methanomassiliicoccales; family Methanomethylophilaceae; genus PWHV01. The sequence continues at coordinate 1,873 of PUJZ01000003.1, read as the reverse complement.
CCGGAATGCTGCTGGCGGGCGTGTCTCCGGGCACGGCACTGGTGTTTCTCCTTGCCGGACCGATCACCAGTGCCGCAACGCTTGGGCTGCTCCGGAGGGAGTTCACCAATGTCGGACTGGCCTGGTACCTGGGCGGCATTGTGGCCAGCACCGTTGCGATCGGCATGGCGACGGATGCGGTGATTGGCCTGACCGCCGTGGATGTTGCCGCCCAGGCGGGTGCGGCTCGGGAGCTGTTGCCAGAGTGGTTGGAAGCGGCAGCGCTGGCCGTGCTCCTGTGGTTGGGCAGCCGACCGCTCCGGCAGTGGGTGCGCCATCATCTGGTGACCGCGGCACCGCGGTGACCAGCGCCTCCGCCACCCGCCGGCTGAGCTCCACAGAGTTGGATTGTCTTTAGCCGACCCGGAGGGGTCGGTCGGCGGCGCCGGATGAGTGGCCGGAATCGAACGCAAACCTGGTGCTCCGAACGAGGTTCTGGTGGGGACCCGAAAGCCAGCCCAGCTTAGGTCGGTCCGCGCGAATCAGCCCTTTGTATCGGGATGGGCAGGGGTTCACAAGATTCTGGTCTTGCTGGATGCGGGTGGCAAACCGGCAGCCCTGATTGATTAATGCCTTGCGGCTAGTGACTCGGTCGGTCACTATCAACTCTTCGCAGAGCCTCGCTTGCCACCCGGGCATGGCTGCGAATCCCCAAGAGCTGGAACAGGCCCTGGCGGCCGCAGGCAGACACATGACCAAGCTTGTCGAAGCAGTTCCGATGCCGGGAGAACCCACCGCTGCCGCTTACGCTCAGCGGCCCCTTCGCCGTTATCTGGATGCGACGCGACCACCGTTTCTGTCGGTGACCGTGGTGGCCGTGCTGATTGGCCTCGGTGGCGTACTGTACGATGGCATCGGTGTGGCTTGGGTCAGTTTCGTGCTGGCGGCCGTGGGAGCATTGCTGGCCCATGCCGGCAGCAATGTCCTGAACGACTACTATGACGAACTGAACGGTACGGATTCCAGCAACACCGAACGTGTTTTCCCCTTCACCGGGGGCAGCCGCTTCATACAGAACGGTGTGCTGACGCCGCGACAGATGTTGCTGTGGGGCGCTCTGCTGATGTTCGGCACCATGCTCATTGGACTGATACTGCTCCTGCGTGGCGGGCTGCCGCTGCTCTGGCTGGGCCTTCTGGGGCTGGTTCTCGCCTGGGCCTATTCGGCGCCACCGCTGGCGCTAAACAGTCGAGGGCTGGGCGAACTGGTGGTGGCCGTAGGCTTCGGTCTGATGGTTCCGCTGGGGGTCGATCTGGTGTTGCGCCAAGAGCTGGCGTCGCTGCCGCTGTTTGCAGGCGCGTCCTATGCATTGCTGGTCGCGGGCATTTTGTACCTGAACCAGTTCCCGGACCTCGATGCGGATCGACTCGCGGGCAAGTGGCACTGGGTGGTCCGATTGGGAGCTCGGCGAAGTCGTTGGGTCTATCCTGTACTGGTGTTGGTGGCGTACGGGCTCCTGGTGCTTGGTGTGCTCGCAGGGCCGTTGCCGACCTGGGCCCTGCTTGTCCTGTTGCCGCTTCCGGTCAGCATGGCCGCGGCGGTAATCCTGATCCGTAACGCCGAGACATCCGCAGCTTTGCTTCCAGCGATCCGGCTCAACCTGAGCGCGGCAATGGCTCACGGGTTGCTGATTGCGGCGGGTCTCTGGATCGCGGCCTGAAAGGCAATCGGACGTCGTGCTTCGGCCACTCCGTGGCTCGTCAGTCATGCTGAGCTTCCGCCACGGCGGGGGCCGAATTCACCGGCAACCTTCCGGTCCCTCGATTGCATTACCCGATGGCCGTGCGTCTTTAGTGCGGACAGTTCTGCTCCTTGGCTGCCGGGTCTCGACCCT
>PUJZ01000081.1 GCA_003550345.1 Methanomassiliicoccaceae archaeon | reverse complement strand
TACTCCGGGGGAGGGATTATCTGTCCAAGTAAGCCATGAGAAAATTAAAAATCAACGTTTTTCTTATTAAAAACGACTTGACAAGGTTCCATTGAATACTGGTTATACGTTCCTGTACGTTAAAGGTGGTTCGATTCAGTTATTTCCGTGACGAAACATCCTGGGACCAGATCTGAACCGAAGTCGAGTATCGGTTGGTTGGCTGTTCCGTCTTTCCAGCGCACCCTGATTTTCAATGACATATCGATTTGATCCACCACACTTGCCGGCAATTCGATATTTTCATACCGCGATCAATTCATATTGACCTGTTTTGATCGGACTCGGAGCGACGGTTCGGACACCTCCCCGACATCAGGTCTGTCCGCCAAGCGAGTGTACCGGATCAGCAGAGGTTCAGTGAATTGATCAGCTATTCTCTTCGATCATTGCCATCAATCCCAAAAGGCCGCCCCAGTGGTAAAAGCGGTCGCTGTTTGTTTTATCGCAGCCTTCACCGGTGTCCGCGTTATAGTTCTCATGAATATGCCTGTATTGACGCCATTCTTTAAGCAGCAGCTGGGCGGATTTTTTCACCAGCTCAGTTTGGGCTTTTTCCAACTGGTAATTCCGAAGTCCCAGGTAGACAAGCCAATTCATGGGCGCCCATATTCGTCCTCGCCAGTAGTTCTGTTCCGGATACGCGGGATCGTTGCGGGCGATAGATGGGAGTATCCAGTCTCCCCAAAACTCTTCCGGGTTAAAGAAATGTTCGTTTATCATCCGTTCCGCCTGTTCCTGGGTGGCTGCCTGGGCGAGCAGGGGATAGAAATGGGTTGGGGACAGACGATGTTCAAACTGGCCCGTATCCAGTCGTTTGTTCAGGAACAGTCCATCTTTTTCGGACCACATACTTTGCAGAGCCGCGGTCATTTTTTCGGCTCGCCCTGTTAATTCCGACATTTCTTTCTCATGTCCAAGTTTTTGAGCTATCTCCGCCAGTGCTCGACAGTCGGCGATGTACAGGCTCATCAGGCCTACGTCCGCCAGCTGGAGCAGGTGAGTCTTTTCTGAATCGAAGGGGATATCATCGTACATTGGGGAATTGTCGAGTCCGGATTCAAGAGCGGCGCCTTTTCTGGTATTAGGCTGCCGATATTCCGGGGGAGTGCCGATCACGGGTTCGAAGGGATTGCTTCCCCAGCAAAGGCAACCCTGGGATTGTCGGGCTTTCGACCACCACCGGTTCCATTCCAGTAAAGGTTCGAAGGTTTGTTTTAAAAGCCATTTCCGCTCAAATTTATTATAAACCTGGAGAATGGAAAACGCCCCTACTGGAGGTTGTGAGCGATCGAATGATTTGCGTCCCGTAGCCTGAGAGCCGTTGGGAACAAAACCTTGCGGCGTTCTTTCCCGGAGAATTTCAATCACATTGGCATGTGCCAGATCGGGGTTGTCGAGAGAAGCCAGGACACCGGCGAAGAATGTGTCCCAGTCGAATAATACGTACCCGCCTCTGGCGCCGGAATTCCACACTCGGCTGACCGGTGTGATTACCCGGCCTTCAATGGGTTCGTAAATGGTATCCCAGGCGGTACAGGTCTGGATTGCGTCATATAATTCAGAAAGCTTCCCGTATGATTCTTTCCGCTTCTGATGTTCCGCTTCCCGCTCGGCCACAATGTTCCGGATTTCATCAAGAGATCTCGGCCGTCCCGTGGATAATCCGACAGTTCCGGACAGTTCCAGCGCGAGATAAGGTGTCATGGCGACAATATTGGGATCTGTTTTCTGTACTCCGACCGGGAAGCAATGCACTTCCGATTGCGGAGTTGACGCATATAGACTGTCGTTGTCCGCTTTTACATAACCAGGTTTGTTCCAGAGGATTCCCATCTCCGCGATCAGGAGGCTTTTGCGGATCGCTTCACAATTCGGTTCGACCAGAACTGCCAGATCACCATCCGCGACCGCGGTTCTTATCCGGACGGTCGTACAAGCGTGGGTCAATGTTAAATCGCTGTAACTTCCGTCATACGCATGTCCCCCCAGGGTCACCTCTTCGCGTCCCGCCAGTATTTCCCGCAAGTGTTGACCGTTGGCATAGCTTTTCAGCCCCAGATTCAGGGCGATGCAGGAGGGTAGCTTGACCCAGCACATGGCGCTGCGCGTGTTCCACGTATTCCAGCCGTTTGCCAATCGCGACTGCAACTCAGAGTATTCAGGGGTATCAATCATATTCATATTAAATTTCCTTTTGAACAAAAGGTTTGTGTCAAACATATCTAATGCTTGAATGTTTTAACCTTCTTGTTTTCAGTTGATTATGAATTTGCAGGGGTTCTCCCCGTCATAATGCTAACATCTTATGTGAGACTTCGTGTTTTCAGGTTTCAGTGTTCAGGTTTCAGGTTTCAGGTTTCAGGTTTCAGGTTTCAGGTTTCAGGTTTCAGGTGTCAGGTTTCAGGTTTCAGGTGTCAGGTTTCAGGTTTCAGGTTTCAGGTGTCAGTGTTCAGTGTTCAGGTGTCAGGGAGACTTCTCTGAAACCCGAAACCTGACACCGGAAACCATTCATCAAGTCTCTCCCTCGGGGTATCCGGCGCTTCGCGCCGGCGGCCGGGCTTATGTGAAACACGGTTCCTCGTTCGTCGTTTATTGTTCACGGGGTGGACTTCGTGATTTCGTGACTCCGTGACGCCGTACATGTCATTGCGTCAACAAGTCAACTCGGCGTCACGAAATCATGAAGTCACGAGGTCAAAACCTATGATAAACGTAGTTCCTTGTACATCGTTCTACGTCAACCGCTGTTTCTGTCGGGGGTATTTAGCCCGTTTCGCGCGCCGGCGGTCGGGCTTATGTTAAACACGGTAGTTCGCAAGGGTATTTTATATCAGTGTTAATCAGTGTTCATCAGTGGTTTTATTTTGTTATTTATTTAGAACCACAGATTAACACGGATGCACACGGATAGGGTCACGGTTCTTCGCTTGTCGTTCTTAGTTGTTCGTTGGCCGGTGTTTCTGCCCCGGGCGTATCCGGCCCGCATCGCACCGGTGCGCGGACTTGTATTTAACCAGATGAAGAGACTTCGGCATGAAAAAGCTGGCATTCGTTTTATTTAAATATTTCCCGCATGGCGGATTGCAGCGGGACATGCTGAAAACGGCCTTGGAATGCCGGGATCGCGGCTGTGATATCACCATTTACACAATGAGTTGGAAAGGAGCCAGACCGGAAGGCGTCAAGATAGTGGTTCTGGGGCGGAAAGGAACAACTAATATCGCCAACGTGAAAAGCTTTGTCAACAACTTCAACAAGGTGGTTGAGAAAGAAAATTTCGAAGGTATTGTC
>PUJZ01000019.1 GCA_003550345.1 Methanomassiliicoccaceae archaeon | reverse complement strand
GACTACATCATCGCCGGCATCGCCATACTGCTCTTCCTGCTGGGCATCCTCGGCGCCCTCTACTACATAGCGTTGAAGGAGGAGGATTGATCAACGCCGCCGGGCGATGATCGCCGCCAGCGAGGCGGCTCCGACGCCGTTGTCCACGTTCACCACCGCCAGGCCGGGGGCGCATGACTGCAGCATGCTGTGCAGCGCCGCCTCCCCCGCCCCGCCGACTCCGTAGCCGGTGGAGGCGGGGACGCCGATGACCGGTATGTGCGCCAGGGACGCCACCAGGGTGGGCAGCGCCCCCTCCATCCCCGCCACCACGATGATGGCGTCCACGTCCTCCTCGAGGAGCCTGCGCATCGGCTCCAGGAAGCGGTGCATCCCGGCGACGCCGACGTCATGGAAGCACAGGCATTCGACGCCCATCGCGTCCAGCATCACCCTCGCCTCCTCGGCCACCGCCAGGTCGGAGGTGCCGGCGGTGATTATCCCCACCTTGCCCCTGCGCTCGACCGGGCCGCCCCTGTCGATGACCACCATGCGGGCGGCGTGCTCGTAGCGGAGCCCCTCGCCCCCCACCCGGCGCAAGACCGCCTCGTGGTGCCGCCCGTCGGCGCGGGAGATCATGACCAGGCCCCTCCTCTCCAGGGCCCTCTCGGCGATGTCCGCCACCGTCTCCGGGTCCTTGGAGAGGCCGAATATAACCTCCGGCACGCCGGAGCGGAGCTGGCGGGCATGGTCGAAGACGGTGTGGCCCTCGATCATCTGCACATAGTCCAGGCGGAGCAGCCTTTCCGCCTCCTCGATGTCCAGGCTGCCCTCCTTGATCGCCTCCAGTATGCCGCGGATGTCCATGGGCTGCCATCTCCTAGTGCCTATTTCATCTTTTCAGCGATAATTGCTTATCGCCCGGCGATGATTGAGGGGCATGGACTGCGAGGACGCTCTGCGATCCCTGCGGGAATGGCTGCGCGCGAGGGACGGCATGGCCATCGCCTACTCCGGCGGGGTGGACAGCACCCTGCTATCGGCCCTGGCCGCCGAGGAGGCCCCCGGGCGCTATCAGGCGTTCTACGTTGACCTCCCCTACATATCGAGGATGCAGCGCCGCGCCGCCCTGGAGACCGCTGAGGCCCTCGGCCTCGACCTGGTGACCCTGCCCGCCGAGGGCCAGGAGTTCGAGGCGGTGCGCCGCAACGACCGCGGCCGCTGCTACCATTGCAAGGCCATAATCTACGACATGGTGTCGGAGGCGGGGCGGCTCCGCGGCCTCGGCGCCGTGGTCGACGGGGAGAACCCCGGCGACGAGGACGACGTCCGCCCCGGGCGGGTCGCCGCCCGGGAGAGGGGCGTGCTCAGCCCCCTGGTGGAGCTGGGCATCGGACGCGGCCTGGTGGAGAGGATGGTGAGGCGCCTGGAGCTGCCGGTGCGCCTCAGCAAGGAGTCCTGCCTCGCCACCCGTCTGGAGCCGGGGGCCGCCTGGGACGACGCCCTCCTCGACCGCATCGAGCGGGCGGAGTCATTCCTCCACGAGATGGGCATAGGCCAGGCCAGGGTGCGCGTCTGCGGTGACGATGCGAGGATCGAGGTGGCGCCGGCGGAGATGGCGGCGCTGCTGGACATGGGGCGGAAGGTCCACACCCGCCTCCGCGAGCTGGGGTTCCGCCACGTGTCCCTCGACCTCAAAGGCTACCGCAGCGGCAGCATGTGGGAATGAGCTCACATCGTCGAGCGCGTGAAGGACACGTCCCGCACCCAGACCGACGGCGATAGCGTGGGCACGTCCACCTCCCACCAGCGCACCCAGCGCCGGTCCCCGCCCAGGGCCTCGATGCTGGAGAGCAGCGACGGCAGCGTGTCGCTGATGCGCAGGCCCTTGGCGGCGCCCACCAGCTCCCCGTTCTCAACCACGAACACCGCGTCGCGGGGGATGACGGAGAACTCGCCGGCGGCGTGGTTCTGGTAGCGCAGGTACCAGGCGTTGGTGACCACCAGGCCCCGGTCCATCTCCGCCGCCAGGTCCTCCCATCCCCCCTTGCCGCCGCCCACCGTGAGGTTGAACGGCCGGGGCGCCACCAGGCCGGCGTTGGCGGTGCTGGCCGCTCCGCGGGCCTGGGCGGTCTCGCTGTTGTGCAGGTATCCCGAGAGGACGCCGTCGGCGATGATCTCGTTGCGGCGGGTGGGCAGGCCCTCGTCGTCGAAGGGCCTGGTCCCGATGCAGCCCGGGATGGTGGGGTCGTCGCTCAGCTGCAGCAGCGGCGACGCCACCTCCTCTCCCTTCCGGCCCTTGAGGAAGGACATTCCCATGTCCACGTAGAAGGCGGATGCCATGCTCCCCGCCTCCGCCGCCAGGTCGGCGAAGACCATGGGCAGCAGCACCGCGTCCTGCCGTCCGCCCTTGGCCTCGGCCGCGCCCATCGACATGCGGGCGAGCCCGCCGGCCTCCCGCCCGGTCGCGGCGGCGTCGATGCGGCGCGGGTCCGTCGCCACCGCCAGTCCGTGGCCGGAGGAGCCGTCGGGGCTGAAGGAGCGCAGGGAGAGCTCCGCCTCCGGCAGCAGCGCCTCGCCCTCGGCGCCGGCGGTGCTGCACAAAGAGAGGGAGGTGACGCTGGCCTTGAAGGACCCCGCCGATCGGGCCGCCCCCGCCGAGCGGGCCGCCTCCACCGCGGCTGCGGCCATCGAGGCCATCTCCTCCACGTCCACGGCCGGGTCCTCCGCCGGCGCGGCGTAGCGGAACGGGCCCTTGGGCAGCGGGACCGACGCCCCGCCGCCGTGGCGCCGCAGCCCGGCCACCATCGTCTCCACCGCCGCCTCCAGCTTGGAGAGGTCGGTCTCGCCCAGCGTGATGGCCGCCTTGCGGCCCCCCTCGCGGACGAAGACCGACAGCGTGGTGGCCTCCACCGTGTCGGCCACCGTCATGCGGTCGTTGGAGAAGCGCAGCAGCAGCTCCCTCTCCCGGGCGGCGCTGACCACCCCGTTCTCGACGTCCAGCCGCTGCAGCGTCTCCAGTACGTCATGGGCGAGACTCATGGGGAGCCCCCCATGGCCACGGCGCGGAGACGCACGGGCGGTCCTCCGGTCCATACCGGTATTCCCTGCATCGGCTCCCCCTTGCCGCAGAGGGCGGCGCTGAACTCCAGGTCGCGGCCGACGGCGTCCACGGCGGACCAGAGGGCGGGGGTGCTGATCTCCAGCGCCGGGCTGCGCAGCAGGCCCGCCAGCTCCCCGTCGGCGATGCGGTGGCACTCCAGGCCCACGTAGCGCTGGTTGTAGCGCCGGTCGTCGATGTTCCATTCCATGAAGCTGCGCATGTAGATGCCGTCCTTGACCCCCTCCAGCAGCTCCTCGAGGCTGTGGTCGCCCGGCTCCACGAAGGTGTTTGCCATGCGCACTATGGGCTCCACGCCGTAATGGAGGGAGCGCGACGAGCCGTTGCTCATGACGCCCATGGCGGCGGCGGAGCTGCGGTCGTGGAGCAGCTCGTCGTACTCCCCGCCGCGTATCAGGTAGCGGCGGCGGGCGGCGACGCACTCATCGTCATAGAGGTATCGGCCGAAGGAGCCTGGCAGGGTGGGGTCGTCGACGACGTTGAGCAGCGGGCGCCCGACGCGGCGGGGGGCGCCCTCCTCGCTGAGGAAGGTCTCGCCCGCCTGCGCCGCCTCGCGGCCCAGCAGGCGGTCGGCCTCGCTGGGATGGCCGGCGCTCTCATGGGCCACCAGGCCGATTATCTCCGGGCCCAGGACCAGGTCCCTCCTCCCCGCGGGGAACGGCCCGGCCTCGTTCAACACCCTGGCGAGGGTGGCGGCCTCGTCGGCCATGCTCGCCTCCAAATCCCAGGACCTGACGCCCTCCCAGCCGGAGGCGCTGCCCTTGGAGACGTGGCGCTGCACCGCCCCCCTCTCGGGGGAGAACACGGTGAGGAAGGCGTTCAGCGACGCCCGCGGGATGCGCGAGAACAGGCGGCCTCCGTCGCTGTTGACCACCGTCTTCTCCGTCGTGAGCAGCCCCAGGGATATGAAGGCCCCCGCCAGGCGGCATCCGGCCGCGGCGGCGGCGTCCGCCGCCCGCTGGTGGGCGTCCAGCAGCAGGGAGGTCCTCTCCTGCGGGTCCACGTCCGCGAAGGGCGTCCTCGGGGCGAGCACGTCCCTGGCGTCGCATACCGGGGAGGAGTCCATCCTTATGCCCGCCCTGAGGGCGGAGGATGCCTCCGCCGAGCGCACCGCCTTGGCGGCGAGGTCCCGCAGCCCGGCGGCGTCGAGGCCGTTTCCGGCCGCGAACGCCAGGCATCCGCCCTTCAGCACCCGCAGCGAGAATCCGCTGCGGGACTCCATGCCGCTAACCTCCGGGGCGCCGTTCTTCACCACCGTCCTCTCCGACACATCCGACTGGTGCCTCGCCTCCGCGTACTCCGCCCCCAGGGAGAGGGCGTGCTCCATCGCCGACCGCAAAAGGTCCTCCATGCTCCCGATGAACGCCGCGGCGCTATATGGTTTTCACCGAGCGACAGAAAACAGAAATACCCATTAGGCCCTAATTCTTGAACCATGAGGATATCCGTCACCCTTCTGCAGTACGAGCACGGCATACTGAGGCAGGTACTGGACGTTCTCGCCGAGGTCGTCAAGGGCGACAGGGCCGCCGCCAAGAGGGACGATGTGAAGGAGCTCCTGGACTTCCTTTACGAGTTCGTGGACCGCTTCCACCACGCCAAGGAGGAGGAGTTCTTCTTCCCGGTGGTGCGGGAGCAGTTCCCCCGTTTCAAGGAGGAGATAGACGGCATCTACGACGACCACGTCAAGGCCCGCGGGATGCTCGATGATGCCCTCAAGGCCCTGGACGAGAACGACTGGCCGGCTATGGCCGATGCCTGCCGTTCCCTGGTGCGGCATATGACTGCCCACGTGGAGCTGGAGGAGGACCGCATCTTCCCCCCCGTGGACGAGAGCCTGCCCCTGGAGATGGACGAGAGGATGAACGAGGGGTACCAGGACTTCCTGCACCGCTTCGGGGACGACTACTACCAGAAGTCGGAGTACTTCGCCAACGAGATCCAGGACCGCCTGCTCGGACCGGGATTCTTCAACAAGGGCATCTATTGATAAGTTATGGCGCCGAGGGGGAGATTCGAACTCCCGAGGCGGAACGCCAGTGGTTTTCGAGACCACCGCCTTACCGGACTAGACTACCTCGGCCCGTTCCCCGATTCTCCTTTTGGTATTTATCTTTGTCCGGTTGGTAAAAAAGGAAGGGGTTTGGGCGCCTCAGGAGGAGGCGCGGCTGAGCCACAGGTGCACGCCCACCAGCACCAGCGCCGACAGCGGCAGACCGATGACGATGGGGTTCATCACGTTCCATGGGTGCCCCGCCAGCGACTCCACGCCGAAGAGCGTCTCCGTTATCCTCAGGACGCTTGACTCCGCCCGGTGCACCAGCGCGGTGTAGAGCAGCCAGAAGCCGCCGCCCACCGCCAGGCTGGCCACCGCCGGGGCGGAGCGCGGCTCCTTGGCGTAGAGCCCGTAGGTCAGCGACGGCAGCAGCGCCACCGCGCAGAGCCCCATGAACATGGCGGTGGCGCGGGCGATGATGTCCGGCGGCATCTGGAAGGCGAGCACGACGCTGATGACTATCATCACCATGGCCCCCAGCTGCGACACCCGCTTGGCGGAGCGCTGCACCACCCTGCGGCCGTTGGTGCCGTAGGACATCTTGTACAGGTCGTAGCCCAGGGTGGTCCCCATGTTGTGGAACAGCGACGACAGCGTGCTCATGGCGGCCGCCAGCAGGGCGAGCATGAACACCACCACGAAGACCTCGGGCATCGCCGAGTTGATGAAGAGCGGTATCACCGCGTCCACGTTGCCGGCGGCGGGCACCGCCAGCTGCCCCTGCTCGTTCCAGAAGTAGACGTTGCTCAGGGCGCCGATGGTGAACGCCGAGGTGAGCATGACCAGGACGAAGAGCCCGCCGATGAGCACGCCGCGGTTGAGGGCGCGGTCGTTGCTGACGGTCATGAAGCGCACCGAGAGCTGGGGCTGGGCGAGCACGCCCACGCCCACGCAGAGCACTATGGTCGAGATCAGCACCCACCATATGCTCGAGCCGAAGGCGGGCATGGACGTCCAGCCGGTCATCCCCGCCTCCGCCAGCGCGGCGGGGACCAGAGAGCTCATGCCGGTGAGCTCCTGGTTGGCGCTGCTCACGCCGTCGAAGACGAAGAAGTAGCTGATCACCAGCAGCAGGAGCATGCCGCCGAACATTATCGCCCCCTGCATGGCGTCGGTGTACATCACGGCGATCAGGCCTCCGCCTATGACGTATATGGCGACGATGACCGCGAAGGCGAGCAGCGAGTTGTCGTAGCCGATGCCCAGGGTGGTGTTGATGAAATGCGCCCCGCCTATCAGTATGGCGGCGGTGTACAGCGGCATGCCCAGCAGGATTATCAGCGACGCCCCGACGCGGAGCTTCTCGCATCTGAACACCTTGCCGAGCAGGTCGGGGAAGGTTATCGCCCCGGTCCGCTGGCCGATGCGGCGTATCTTCTTCCCGTAGACCACGAAGGCGACGAAGACGCCGACGCCGATGGTGAGCACCGTGAGCCAGGTGATCCCCATGCCGTAGAGGGCGGCTATGCCTCCGAAGCCGACAATAGCGGAGGTGGATATGAAGGTCGCCCCGTAGGAGAACGCCAGCACCACCGGGTTTATCTTCCTCCCGCAGACCATGTAGTCGTCCGACTTGACGGTCCTCTTGTACCCCAGGTAGCCGAGGTAGGCTATCGCCACCAGGTACAGGGCGGTGATGGCGGCGAAGGTGGCGGTGTCAACCACACTCATCGCCCCCTTTGTTCCAGTTGATTATTCCGTAAGCTATGCACATCAGGGCCAGCCCGAAGGTGAGGGCGTAGGCCAGTATTATGTAGGGGTCTTCCACTCCCAGCATCGTCATCCATTCCTCTTCTCATACCCGGAAAAAAGCGGCGGGGATCCAGCTTGGTTAAAATCCCTTCCCCGGAAGCTGCGCGAGCAGCGGGGCAGCGGCCTGCCAAACCGACAACCCCTCGACCCAGGAAGGATTAGCATGCTTCACTGGAACGGACTAAAAAAGAAGAAGCGGTCATACTGGATGACGGTCGCGCCCTTAGCGTTGGAGCGTGCTATCGCTTCTTTCATGGAGAGGCAATATTCGGAGTATCATATTTAACCGTTATGTCGGACCAGAGCAAAGGATTTCAGCGATGACGGCATCAGGGCGTAAGGATGATCCTCAGCACCAAGGACGGCGAGACGAGGGTGGCGGTCGAGGGGCGCAGCCTGGAGCAGATAGCCCTGGCGCTGGGCGTGCTGCCGGACGCGCACATCTTCCTCCGCGACGGTAGGCCGCTGCCCATGACCGCCGTGCCCGGTGAGGGCGACACGGTGCGGGCGCTGCCGGTGGCCTCAGGGGGATGAGCCTCGCAGCAGCGAGAGCAGGCCTTCGATGTCCAGGGACCTCTCCGCCTCGTCGGCGAGGCGGTCGAGGTTGTCCATCCACGCCTTCCTGACGTCCTCGCCCTCCAGTCCGCCCGGCGCCCCCATGTCGAGGGAGTCCTCGCTGGGGAGGCGGAGCGGCAGGTAGGGCATCACCCCGAAGCAGCGGGTGCCCGTCTCCTCCTCGATGCGGCTGACGGCTCCCCCCAGAATGCTGGGGTCCCCGCGGAAGCGGTTTATCACGAACCCTTTCACCAGGGCGCGCTCCTCCTCGGGGAGCAGCATATAGGTGCCGTAGATGCCGGCGAACACGCCGCCGCTGTCGATGTCGCCGACGATGACCGTCGGCGAGGAGGTGGCGCGGGCGGTGCGCATGTTGGCGATGTCGCTGTGGCGCAGGTTTATCTCCGCCGCCGAGCCCGAGCCCTCGATGACGATGTGCCCATGCTCTTCGGCGAGGGAGCGGTAGCAGTCCATGGCCTTGGCGAAGGCCTCCTCCTTAGCCACCTTCCCGTCGGCGACGCGTCCGGCGAGCACGGTCTGCATCCTCCCCTCCGCATGGGGCTTGATGAGCACCGGGTTCATGCGGCAGTCGGGCTCCAGCCCGCATGCCCAGGCCTGGAAGGCCTGCGACATGCCCATCTCGCCGCCGTTCCGGCCGACGAAGGAGTTCAAGGAGATGTTCAAGGTCTTGAACGGCGCCACGTCCATGCCGCGGCGCCTCATGATCCGGCAGAGCAAGGCGCAGACGGTGCTCTTCCCCGCCGCCGAGCTGGCGCCCACGATCATCAGGGAGCTCAACGCAGCGCCCCCAGGATGCCGCCCAGCAGGGCGCTTTCGTCGATCGCGGCGCGGAACGCCGCCGCCAGGCGGTCGAGGCCCTCCTCCACGCCCTCCCCGTGGTCGTCCCCGGCGCCGTCCTTCGGCCCCTTGCCCGCCATCGACAGCGCGAAGGAGCGGAAGGCGGGGAGGTCGAAGAGGCCGTGCACGTAGCTCCCCATCAGCTTGCCCTCCTCATCGAGGGAGCCCTCGTCCCTCCATCCCTCTCCGTCCTTAAGGCGGAACAGCGGCCTCTGGCCATGGCTCTCGCTGCGGCCCATGTGTATCTCGTAGCCGCGGACGCGGCCCCCGCCGGGCGCCTCCCCCTCGACCTGCAGCGTGCTCTTCTCCCGGCTGTCGAACACCGTGCTGAGGCGCAGCAGGCCCAGCCCCTCCGCCGAGGAGGGCGCCGGACCCTCCACCGCCAAGGGGTCGTCGATGCGCTCGCCCATCATCTGGTAGCCGCCGCAGATGCCCAGGATGGGCACCTTCCCCTGCAGCTCCCGCAGCTTCGGCGGGAAGCCCTTGGCCTTGAGCCACTCCAGGTCCCCGATGGTGTTCTTGCTGCCAGGTATGACCACCATGTCGGCGCCGGAGAGCCCGTCGGGGTCTTCCACGAAACGGACGTTGGCGCCCTCCAGCTCCAGCGCGTCGAAGTCGGTGAAGTTGGACAGCCGCGGCAGCCTGATAACCGCCACCACCGCTCCCTCGCCGTCGATGTCGCGGCATCCCAGCGAGTCCTCCTTGGGCAGCCTCAGGTCCAAGTGGGGGATGACCCCCAGGACCGGCACGCCCAGCCTCAGCTCCAGCTCCTCGATGCCCGCGTCGAGGCAGGAGGCGTCGCCGCGCATGTTGTTGATCAGTATCCCCTTGACCAGGGCGCGGTCCTCCTCCGGCATCAGCATCACCGTCCCGTAGGCGTAGGCGAAGGCCCCGCCCTTCTCGATGTTGACCACCAGCACGCAGTCGGCCCCGGCGGCCTTGGCGGCGCCCATGTTGGCTATGTCGCGGTGGTAGATGTTGATCTCCGCCGGCGAGCCGGCGCCCTCCATTATCAGGTAGTCGTGCTTGCGCATGAGGTGCTCTATGTTCCGCCGCATGACCTCCGTCCCCGTGCCAGGGACGAACCCCTCGTAATAGGAGCGCACATCGAGGTCGGCGTAGGGCCTGCCCTCCACCACCACCTGCGACACGGCGTCGCCCTTGGGCTTGAGCAGGATGGGGTTGATGTGGAAGTCGGGCTCCACCCTCGCCGCCATCGCCTGCAGCTGCTGCGCCCGGGAGATCTCGTCGCCGCCAGCGGTGACGAACGAGTTCAGGCTCATGTTCTGCGACTTGAAGGGCGCCACCGAGTAGCCCATGTCGGAGAGCACCCGGCACAGCGCGGTGGCGACGATGGACTTGCCGGCGTCCGAGGTCGCACCCAGCACCATCAGCGCCTTGGCGCGGGTGTTGAAGCGCTCCCTCAGTTCGCGGAAGACCTCCGCGAGACGGGGATCGTCGGGGTCATCGATGCCCTCGGCGCGTATCAGTTCCCATGCGGCGCGGGACACGTCGGGACGGTGGAGGAACTCGCAGTCGACGCAGCTCCATACCGGCTCGCCGCTGCGCTTGGACACCACCGTCTCCCCCAGCTCCGGAAGGCCGCAGGGGTAGAAGGGGCAGAAGCACCAGCTGCAGTCCTGGCCTTGGAAGTGGCAAGGGTGATACTGGCAGCTCTCGTCGGGGCCTATGAGCCCTTTCTGGAGCTCCTCTCTGACCTTATCCTTCACCCATTGCATGCAAGACCTCGGATGGATGTATTATCCAACCCTAACGCCGAGCGTGGATAAAGAACCTTCCCCGAACAAATCTATTAAGAGGCGGCGCCATAGCCCGTCCATGGACGTCTCCGAGCTGTTCCCGCCGATAGACAAGGGCTGGCAGGCGAACGCCAGAAAGCGCTACGCCGCCGCCGTGCTCGGAGGGGAGGCGGACCATGTCCCGGTGGACCCCATGATGCTGTCCCACGCCACCGTGGCCTGCGGCCACAGCATCCGTGACTTCTACGAGAGGCCGAAGCTGGGGGCGCATTGCCTGGCGTACGCGCAGCAGCTCTACGACCTCCTGCCGGTTACCAAGTACTACTTCGCCCACCCGTGGATGTCGGAGCTGGGCACCAGGCTCAAGTTCATGGACCTCACCCCTCCGGTGCCGGAGAACACCGTGGTGCAGAACGCCGAGGACGTCGAGCGCCTCGAGGTCCCGGATGCTGACGGGATCAAGGAGGGCTTCACGTTCCAGCAGCTGAGCGGCGCCTACGACTACATCAAGGAGAAGCTGCCGGAGATGTTCGTGCCCATCTCCCCCTGCCCCGAGCCCGAGGGGTCGGCGGCGGGGCTGGCGGGCATCGAGGAGTTCCTGATGTGGACGCTCACCGACCTCGACCTGGCACTCAAGCTGGTGCGCAAGTACACCGACACCGCCGTCGCCGGCGCCGAGGCGATGGCCAAGACCTACGGGATGGCCCTGCTCACCACCGGCTCGGTGCTCGCCAACAGCGACATCATGCCCCCCGAGACCATCCAGAAGGTGGCGGCCGAGAACCTGGAGTACCTGGTCAGGCAGGCCTTCACCCGCGGCGCCGGTCCGCAGGTCTTCTATCATTTCTGCGGCAACCACGACGCCGACCTGCACCTCTTCGAGGACCGCATAATCTACTCGCCGCTGACCATCGTCCACGTGGGCTACAAAGGGCGGGAGGTCTACCCCGCCGAGGAGATGAAGGCCATGTTCGGGGACAAGGCGACCATCATGCCGTCGGTGGACACCAAGCGCTTCACCATGCCCAACCCCAAGGGCGTGTACGACGAGGCGGCGCGCCAGATCCTCGACGGGAGGGACAGCCCCAAGGGCTTCATCCTCGGCACGACCTGCGAGGTCCCGCCCTATTCGCCGCCGGGGAACATACTGGCCCTGGTGAGGGCGGCCGAGGACCACGGCCGCTACGGGGACTGGTGAGCAATTTATTTCTATTGGTTCCCGCATAGATGACCGGTACCGGTCCAGAGCCGCGGAGGGCAAGAATGAACATCGCCGCCATACTCGCCATCGTTTTGGGATTCTCGATGCTGCTCATCGGCCTCTCCATATGGACCGGTAAGGCACTGGACATCATCGCCGGCTATCAGAAGGAGTCCTTCGAGGACCCCCAGGGCCTGGCCAGGGCCGTGGGTGTGGGCATGACCCTCATGGCCTTCCTCATCATGGCGCTGGGGATCGCCGGGGAGCTTCTGGACGACAGCGCGTTGGCCCTCGTGGGCCTGCTGGTGGTCCCGGCGGTGGGCTCGGTCGCCCTGGCCTTCTACTCCCGCCGCTACTGACCCCGCCCGCGGATAGTAATTGAAATAAACACACGATGCCCTGGACCCTTCAAGGTGGTCCGCGCATGTCTTTGGTGGAGCTTGACGGGGTGGACAAAGGCTACTTCTCCAGCGGAGAGGCGACCGAGGTCCTGAAAGGCCTGGATCTGAGAGCTGAAAAGGGGGAGATGCTGGTCATCATGGGCCCCTCCGGCAGCGGCAAGACGACGCTGCTGAACCTGCTCGGCGGCATCGATGTGCCCGACGGAGGGAGGGTGCTGATCGACGGGGAGGAGATCTCCTCCTACTCGGCCAGCAGGTTGAACGATTTCCGCCGCCGCAAGGTGGGCTTCATATTCCAGTTCTACAACCTCATACCCACCCTCAACGCCAAGGAGAACGTGGAGCTCTCTTTGGAGACCGTCTCCCGCGACCGGGCGGCCAACTCCGCCCGGGCGGAGAAGTACCTGGAGCTCGTGGGCCTCAAGGACAAGATGAGGAACTTCCCCCAGGAGCTCTCCGGCGGGGAGCAGCAGCGCGTGGCCATCGCCCGGGCCCTGGCCAAGGAGCCGGTCCTGGTCCTCGCCGACGAGCCCACCGGCAACCTCGACGGGAGGCGCGAGGATTCGGTCATGAGGATGATGAAGGAGCTACAGGAGGGGCTGGGCATGACCTTCTTCATAGTGACCCACAACCACAACCTGAAGAAGTACTCCGACCGCGTCCTGGAGCTGGACGACGGCAAGCTTAGCGGTGCCTGAGATGCGCGCGCTCACGCTGTCGGTCGTGCGCAAGAACCGCCAGATGAAGTGGCGGGTGATCGGCATATCGCTGCTCATGGCCTGGGCGGTGGGGATGTTCGCCATGGGGCTCTACGGGGCGGAGGTCTTCGATGCCAGCGTGGAGGACCGCATCGAGTCCACCGCCTTCCCCGACGCCTTCGTCAGCCTGGACGGGACCGTTGACCAGGCAGAGATGACGGCGCTCATGGAGGGCATGAAGGAGAACGGCACCGTGTCCGAGTACCAGCTGCGCCTGGTGCTGCAGGGCCATTACTGGCACGAAGGCATCCGCCACCCGGCCTACATCGTGGGCCTGGAGGACCCCGCCGACAGGTCCATCAACCGCATCGTCCTCAGCGAAGGCACCCTGGACGTCCTGGCGGGCGAGTGCGTGGTCCAGGCCGGCATGGAGGAGGAGGGCCTGGTGCCAGGGAGCGAGGCCAACCTCAGCGTCCTCGGCCAGACTCTCAAACTTGACGTTGTCGGCAAGGGCAGCAGCACCGAGTTCCTCATGACCGGCACGGTGAGCATGGGCGGATACACCCTCCCCGGGGGCATCGCCATAGTGTTCGCCCCCCTCAGCGACCTTCAGGCGCTGGAGCTTGGCGGCGCCCCCATCGGGCAGCAGGTGAACAGCATCGCCTTCCTCGCCGATGACCCGGGAGCGGCGCTCGACGGGCTCTACCCCTTCCTCGCCGCCCAGCCCGGGGACCTGTCCGCCGATGTGGTGATGCAGGAGGGGCACCCCTCCGTCTCCTTCCTGAGGGCCGGGGCCGACGAGTTCCGCTACATAATGCCGGTCATGTCCGTGCTCTTCCTCACCGTGGGGGCGGTGGCGATACTGATGGTTTTCCAGCGCATGGTGCAGAACGATGCGCGGTTCATCGGCGTGCTGATGTCCATGGGCTACACCAACCGCGAGATAACCCGGGGCTATCTGGGCTTCGGGATCGTGATAGGCAGCATAGCGGCGGCGCTGGGGGCGCTGCTGGGGCTGCTCATAACCATCGGCATCCTGGATATCTTCACGCAGTTCTTCGGCGACATCGAGTTCGTGCTCCCCGTGGTGCTCTACCCATTCGTCCTCGGGGCGGTCATCGCCTACACCTTCGTGCTGCTGGCCATGGTCATACCCCTCTCCCGGCTGCGGAGGCTCACCCCCCGGGAGGCCCTGGAGCACCATAAGGACAGCCGCATATTCGTGACCTCCCGCCGCCTGGGCCGCAGCAAGCTGTCGGTCATGGGCCTGCGCAACGCGTTCCGCGTGCCGAAGCAGACCGTGGCCACCATGGTGGCCATCGGCCTCGCCATCGGCGTGTCCGGCTCTTGGCTGGTCCTCGCCGACTCCTCCATCACCTACATCGGCGATCAGATGGCGGGCGACGACTGGGACCTGGAGGTGAACTTCCAGGCCGCCATGGACCCGGCGGCGCTGAACGAGTCCTTCCTCGGCCTGCCGCAGGGGTCGCTGAATGACATCGTGCCCTTCCGCTCGTTCGCGGGGGCCGCCGTCGCCGGCGAGCGCCAGGCGTCGGCCTTCATCACCGCCGCCGATGACCTGGACAAGGCCCGCTCCTTCAGCGTGGACAGCGGAGAGGCGGACCTCTCCGGAGCGATGGTGGCGCTTCCGTTGGCGAAGGACCTGGGAATCGGAGTGGGCGACGACATAACGCTGCTCACGGTGCAGGGGGAGGTCCATCTGCAGGTGACGGCGCTGCTGCAGGACATCATGGAGACGGCGGTCTACACCGGCCTGAGCAATCTCCCGGGCAGCTCCGTGAACGGGGCGTTCCTGATTCTATCAGGGTCGCTGAGCGCCGAGGATGCCCGGGGGCTGCTCTACGACAACCCCAGCATAACGACCATAGTGTTGATGGGGGAGTCGCTGCAGGCCTTGGAGGACATGATCTTCGAGGCCATGGAGCTCTACTACGCGTTCTTCTTCCTCAATGGCATAATCGCCTTCATCGTGGCCGCGGCCACGGTCACCATAATCGCCGCCGAGAGGGAGATGGAGTACGCCACCATGAGGAGCCTGGGCATCAGCAAGGGCGGTATGGCCCGCCCCATAGCGATGGAGATGGGGGTCCTCGCCTTGGGGGCGGTGGCGGTGGGCCTGCCTGCGGCCTTCGTCTTCGCCGACCTGCTCATCAGGATCTACCAGGAGGTGGTGATGTACTTCCCGGTGGCCTACACGATGTTCGCCATCGTCTTCACCATCGTCCTCGGGCTCTTCTTCACCATGGCCGCCGCCATCGTCCCCATCAGGCACGCCGGCAAGGTGGATGTGGAGAGGGTGATCCGCGAGCGCACCTCCGGCTGAACGAGACCGCGCTGCCTGGGAAGG
>PUJZ01000096.1 GCA_003550345.1 Methanomassiliicoccaceae archaeon | reverse complement strand
CCATCTGGGCTCGTGGACGCCCAGCTGCTGGTAGTCCCGGGCGAAGTCCAGCTGCTCATGTATGTTGGCCAGTGATTCGCAGACCTTGGATGCCATCCTGCGCAGGCCCTCCTCTCCCTCGGGGAGGCCGTCCCTCAGCAGCTCGGCGAAGCCGATCGCCGCCGTCGCCTGGTTCCGCAGGTCGTGCCCGGTAATCTGCGACAGCAGCCCCAGCTGCCGGTTGGCCCGCCGCAGGGACTCCTGCGCCCTCACAATGTCATCGACGTTGAACACCGCCCCGGTCAGGTGGTCGCCGCCCTCGTCGACCACCGATGTGGCTAGCAACCGGTACCACTGATAGGGTCCGGGCCGGAAGCGGGCCCGGAAGTCGATCGAGATCTGACCGCCCCTCGGGAGATCATCCCGGTCGAGGGCGGAGAGGAGCTCGCCCATGTCATCCTCGTGCACCAGCTCCAGCATGCTGCTCAAGCTGACCATGCCTTTCTCGTCAGGGGCCAGCAGCAGACCGTCGATGTTCTCTATCTCCACGACGGAGGAGCCGAAGCGGTGGACTATGGGGGAGAAGCCGACCGCCTTGGAAGCCATCTCGAGCCTGCGCCTCGCCCTCTCGGCGTCCCTCCTCGCCCGCATATAGTCGCTGACATCTCGCATGTAATGGACGATGGCCGCCGTGCCCTCCTCGTCGTGCAGGGCGAAGGCCATGATGGAGTAGACCCCCCCGTTGCGGAGCCTCAGCTCGTCCACCTTGGCCTCCTTCTCCTTAATCACCTCGCTGTTGAACAAAGAGACATCGTATTCAGTGTCCGGATGGAGGAGGTCGTCGCAGCTCAGGTCCTCTTCCGTGATGCGGAACTCCTCCCGCGCCATGCGGTTGGACCACAGTATGCGCGAATCGGGGCGGCTCACGACGATGGGGTGTTTGAAGCTGTCCATGAAAGGGCCCATGAAGGAGACGATGGCCTCCACGTCCATCGACCTGTCAACGGAGGGGGAATGCCCATGCACGTCGATGAGGCAGACGCGGTGCGCCGCCTCCCTTCCCACCATAACCACCGTGGCCGGAACATGGGCCCGCCCTCCACGGCCTGAGACATACAGCCTTCCGCTGCCGGCCTCCATCAGCGATGACCAGGACTCCTCGTCGACCCCGAGGGCCTCGGTGGCGTAGCTGTCAGCCAAGGAGTCCTGCTCCCTTCCCAGGAAATCGGCCATTGCCCGGTTGGCATAGATCACGCGAGAAAGGCCGTCCAGGTAGAGGGAGCCGTACCAGTGGATGTCCAGCAACGCAAGGATTTCGGCAGGGACGCACCTGCCATGATCGGATTCCTCGTGGTTCATGACCGGCGTTTGTACAATGGCATCTCATCCGATATAATAACTTGACCGCAGATTATCAGCCGCCGTAAGCGCTGTCAGGGAAACCGTTATCACCCTCCCCGTTAAATGATGGCGGCATGAGAAGGGGGAGGGACGTTTGGGATGTGGGCTCGATGCCCCGCATGGACGGGAGGACGGCCCTGGTCACCGGGGCGGGCTCGGGGATAGGTCTGCATATCACGAGAACGCTGTCGGCCATGGGGGCGCACGTGGTCATGGCGGCAAGGGACACGGCGAAGGCGGAGGCCCTGGCCGATGAGATGAGGTCGCAGATGCCCGTCTCGTTGGAGGTAATGAGGCTGGACCTCGCCGACCTGGACTCGGTGAACGAATTCATCACCTCCTTCAAGATAGGGCACGAGTCCCTCGACCTGCTCATCAACAACGCGGCCGTCATGGTCCCTCCGTACTCGCGCACCGCCCAGGGGCACGAGCTGCAATGGGGGGTCAACCATCTCGGCCACTTCGCATTGACCGGCATGCTGATGGACGTTCTGGCCGACACGCCCGGGTCCCGGGTGGTCACCCAGACCAGCATGGCCCACTGGGGCGGCAGGATAGACTTCGAGGACATCAATTCCGAGAACGGATACCGCCCCTGGAAGGCATACCAGCAGAGCAAGCTGGCCAACATCCTCTTCGCCCGCGGCCTGGACCGGCGCCTGCGCGGGCTCGGATTCCGTTCGCCCATCAGCCTGGCCTCCCATCCCGGAGTGGCGGACACCCCCCTGTTCAGGCATGAGAGGAGGATCACCTACTGGGGCCTCAAGCCCTTCATGCAGGACGCGGGCAGGGCGGCGCTGCCGGCCCTGCGGGCCGCCACCGACCCGCAGGCGCAGGGCGGGGAGCTCTACGGCCCCTCCGGATTCATGGAATTCAAGGGTTTCCCGGTGCGGGTGGCCCCGCGCAACAACGGCGGGGACGATGAGCTGGGGGCCGAGGTCTGGAGGCTATCGGAGGAGATGAGCGGGGTCGCATTCCAGCGCCAGCTGGAAGGGCTGGCCTGCAAGGACGGCGGTTGCGCCAGGAGATGATGGTATGGAGACACTGATCAAGGTAGAAGGGATGGCGTGCGGAGGCTGCTCCGCCAACATAGAGAGGGAGCTCACATCCCTGGAGGGGGTGGATGAGGCCTACGCCGACCACCGCGACGGCACCGTGCGCGTCCTCCATGACCCAAAGGTCAGCGAGCAGGACATCCGGAGGGCGGTCAGCGCCGCCGGGTACCAGCCGCTGTGAGGCGAACATCTTATAATCGCCCTACGCCACTATTGTTCCAGGTGCTTGTATGAGGAGGAGACTGGAGGAGCTCAGGGAACAGGCCGCAGCGGACGAGAGGCTCGACGATTACGCCAAAGAGAGGATTACCGCCGTGCTGGATGAGATGGGGTCGATGATCAACTGCGAGATCAGGGGGAGCATCGCCCTCATAAAGAGGCCGCTCTCCGAGCAGCTTGACTGGTATTTCACCTATGGGGACAACCGGGTGCTGCCCATCGAGGAGCCCGTTGCGATGAGGGACCGCGACGCCGTGAAGCTGTCGGTGGTGCTCAGCGAAGCCGATGACTGACCGCCGTAGCCCGTGGGAAGGCATGGTGGGGCCGCCCGGATTTGAACCGGAGACTATAGCTCCCGAAGCTACAAGGATGCCAAGCTACCCCACGGCCCCGTGGGTAGACCGGGTCAAATCTTGGATACATAAAAGGCTATTGGTCCCTCAGGACGCTGAGGCCTGAGCAGGCTCAGCCTTTCCGCATGAGCCCTTTGAGCACCGTCCTGAGGATGCCCCCGTCGCGGATGTAGTCCATCTCCACCTCCGCGTCCACACGGCACAGCGCATTGAAGCGCAGCTCGCTGCCGTCCTCCTTCACCGCCCTCACCGGGACCTCCCCGCGGGGCCTCATGCCCTGCAGCGTTATGTGATAGGTCTCCTTGCCGTCGAGGCCCAGCGACTCCGCCCCCTCCCCCTCGGGGAACTGCAGCGGCACTATGCCCATGCCGATGAGGTTGGACCGGTGTATCCTTTCGAAGGACTCGGCAATCACCGCCCGTATGCCGAGAAGGCGGGGGCCTTTGGCGGCCCAGTCCCGCGAGCTTCCGGTGCCGTACTCCTTGCCGGCGATGACAATAAGGGGGGTGCCGTCGTCCTCGTAGAGGCTGGAGGCCTCGAAGATGCTGACCTCCTCATCCTCCGGGATGTACAGGGACCAGCCCCCCTCCTTGCCGGGGACGAGGCGGTTGCGCAGCCTGATGTTGGCGAAGGTGCCCCTCATCATCACCTCGTGGTTCCCCCTCCGCGAGCCGTAGGAGTTGAAGTCGCCCTCCTCCACGCCGCGGGCCAGCAGGTACTTTCCAGCATCGCTTTCGGCGCTGAACGGCCCCGCCGGGGAGATATGGTCGGTGGTGACCGAATCGCCCAGCAGCGCCAGGGCGCGGGCCCCCTCGATGTCCTCCAGGACGCCGTCCTCCTCCAGGCCGCGGAAGAAAGGAGGGTTGCGAATGTAGGTGGAGCCCTCGTCCCATTCGAAGAGGTCCCCCTCGGGTATCTCGATCGCGTCCCAAAGGGCGGAGCCCTCGAACACGTCCGAGTACTCCTCCTCGAAGAGGGGGGGCAGCACATGCCTGCGCACCTCCTCCTCCACCTCCTGGTCGGAAGGCCATATGTCACGCAGATAGACCTCCTCCCCGCCCTCGCCGATGCCGAGCGGCTCGTTCTCGAGGTCGATGTCCACCCTGCCCGCTATGGCGAAGGCGATCACCAGCTGCGGCGAGGCCAGATAGTTGGCCTTCACATGCGGGGAGACCCTGCCCTCGAAGTTCCTGTTCGCCGAGACCACCGCCGCCGCCATCAGGTCGCCCTCCTCGATGGCCATGCGGACGTCCTCGCGCAGGGGGCCGCTGTTGCCGATGCAGGTCATGCAGCCGTAGCCGGTGTTGTGGAAGCCCAGGCCCTCCAAGGGCTCCATGAGGCCCGCGTCCTCAAGGTAGCGGGTCACCACCTTCGATCCTGGCGACAGCGATGTCTTGACCCATCCTCGGCTCTGCAGCCCCTTCTCCACCGCGTTGCGCGCCAGCAGCCCGGCGCCCATCATCACGGACGGGTTGGCGGTGTTGGTGCAGGAGGTTATCGATGCGATCACGACGGCGCCGTCGCGGACGCCCTCGCCCTCGGGCCGCGGACGTCCAGCGGAATCAAGCACGGATAGGAACTGCTCCTTCAGAGCGCTCAGGGGGACTCGGTCCTGAGGCCTCTTGTGGCCGGCCAGACAGGGCTCCACGCTGCCGAGGTCCAGCTCAAGGACATCGCTGTACTCCGGGTCATCCTCGTACCAGAGCAGGTTCTCGCGCGCATAGGCCTCCACCATGGACGCGTGGCCCTCCCCTCTGCCGCTCAGCAACAGGTACTCGATGGTGCGCTCGTCGATGGGGCAGTAGCCCATGGTGGCGCCGTACTCGGGGCCCATGTTGGCCAGGGTGGCGCGGTCGGCGAGGTCCAGCCTCCGGTAGCCCTCTCCGAAGAACTCCACGAACTTCCCCACCACGCCCTTCCGGCGCAGCATCTCGGTCACGGTGAGCACCAGGTCGGTGGCGTTCACGCCCTCAGCCAGCTCTCCGCTCAGCCGGACGCCAACCACATCGGGCAGCGCCATGTAGTAGGGCTGTCCGAGCATCACCGCCTCCGCCTCTATGCCGCCGACGCCCCACCCCAGCACTCCCAGGCCGTTTATCTGGGTGGTGTGGGAGTCGGTTCCGAAGCACGAGTCCGGGTAGGCCACCCGGACGCCGTCCTCCTCACGGACATGGACCAGTGGTGCCAAGCGCTCCAGGTTGACCTGATGGATGATGCCGTTGCCGGGCGGAACGGCGCGGAAGTTGCTGAACGCCCGCTGGGCCCATTTGAGGAGGGAGTAGCGCTCGCGGTTGCGCTCCATCTCCAGGCGCTCGTTGGCCTCCCTCGCCCCGCAATGCCCGTGCTCGTCCACCTGCACGGAGTGGTCGATCACCAGGTCGACAGGTATCATCGGGTTGATGGCGGAGGGGTCCCCTCCCATCTCCGACACAGCGCTGCGCATGGCCGCCAGGTCCACCACCGCCGGGACGCCGGTGAAGTCCTGGAGGACCACCCGGGCGGGGATGAAAGGTATCTCGGAGCCGCCGTTGCCCTGCGGGGACCAGGAGGCGACCCTCTCCAGGTCGGCATCGTTTATGAGCCGGCCGTCCCGCTGCCTGAGCAGCGACTCCACCAGCACCCTGATGGAGTACGGAAGTCTGCCCATGTCGATGCCGAGCTCCTCCCCCAGCATCCTAAGGCTGTGTACGGTCAGTTCCCCCAGCTCGGTGTCTATGCTCTTCCTGCAAGCGCTGAACGATGGCATTGGCTCACCTGGCCGCATCAGCGGCCAGGCTACCAAGTGAAATAGGTATTTTAAGGTTTAGGGGAAGCCCTCAGTCGTCCCACTCGTCGAAGAGCTGCTCCAGGCCGTCCTTGGCCGCCGACCAGGTGGGCACGCCGCCGGTGAGCACGGCGACGTTCATGGCCTCGATTATCTCCTCCTTGGTGGCGCCGAAGTTCTTCGCCACCTTCGCCTGGGGGTAGATGCAGCCGTCGCACATCCGCACCGCCACACAGGCCAGGGCTATCAGCCTCTTGGTCTTCTTGTCCAAGGCGCCGTCCCGGACCATGACCTGGTCCATGTCCCTGATCAAGGATGCCAGGCCCGGATGGTGCTTCTTGATGCAGTGCAGCGTCTGCGGGACGAAGCCTCCCATGTCCTCGCCCAGCTTCTTGACGTCCTCCTCGGCCTTCTTGCGGATTTCTTCCATGGTCCTTAGATGGAATGGCTCTTTATATAACCTTAATGAGCTGACAACTGCACAATAGTCGTTGTTCACATAATGTCGTATAGCTAGTTCGACAAATTTATATAGGCTCATAAACTAGCGTGGCATCATGAGGGACGAGCTGCGGGAGAAGATAGCTGGTGAGATCACCCTCTCCAACGATCCCGGTAAGACCATAAGGAAATGGCGGGAGGAATTCGATCTCTCGCAGCAGGAGCTCTCCCATGCGATGCAGGTGTCCCCGTCGGTGGTGTCCGATTACGAGTCGGGAAGGAGGAGGTCCCCCGGCATCGTGATCGTCCGCCGCATCGTGGACAGCTTCCTCCGCTTGGACGAGGAGAAGGGATCGCCGACGATCAAGAGGTATGAGATCGGCGGACGGAGCGACTGCATCGTGTCCATGGCCGAGTTCCGGGGCGGAATGAGGATGGACGAGTTCATCTCCGCCATCAAGGGCAAGAACGTCACAGAGAGCATCGACGTCAGGGGTCATGTCCACGGATACACCGTGGTGAACTCCATCAAGGCGATAACCTCCCTGAGCTCGGCCGATTATCTCAAGATATACGGGTGGAGCTCGGAGAGGGCCTTGGTGTTCACGGATGTGTTCTTCGGAAGGTCGCCGATGATCGCCATCCGCGCCCACCCCCTCACCCCGGCCATGGTGGTCTATCACCGGCCCGAGCAGGTGGACCCGCTGGCGATCAAGCTGGCCCAGCTGGAGGGCATACCGCTGGTGACCACCGACATGGACCTGGAGGAGATGGTGGCCCGGCTCGAGGCCTTGGATTAGGAGGATCGCTATCATGGATGTTGGAATAGTAAGCTACGGCGCCTACGTGCCGAGATACAGGATAACGCCGATGGAGATCGGCAGGGTTTGGGGCCAGGACGGCAAGGCGATGAGCAAAGGGCTCTATATCAACAGCAAGTCCGTCCCCTCGCCCGACGAGGACGTGGTGACCATATCCGCCCAGGCGGCCCGGGGCATGATGCGCCGTGTCCAGGTGGATCCGGCGGACATAGGGGCGCTGTACGTGGGATCGGAGTCGCATCCCTACGCGGTCAAGCCCACCGGGACCATCGTCGCCGAGGCCATCGAGGCCTCGCCGGAGCTCTGCGTCGCCGACCTCGAGTTCGCCTGCAAGGCCGGCACCGCCGGCATGCAGATGGTGATGGGCATGGTGGGCTCCGGCATGATACGCTACGGGGTGGCCATAGGCGCGGACACCTCCCAGGGCGCCCCCGGGGACGCTCTGGAGTACTCCGCCTCCGCCGGCGGGGCCGCGTTCCTCATCGGCCGCGAGGACATCATCGCCAGGTTCAACGGCACTCTCAGCTACACCACCGACACCCCTGATTTCTGGAGAAGGGAGGGGCAGCCATACCCGTCCCATGGGGGGAGGTTCACCGGGGAGCCGGCCTACTTCAAGCACGTGGGCGAGGCCGCCAGGAGGATGATGGAGCGCATGGGCACTTCGCCCGGCGACTACAACCATATTGTCCTCCACCAGCCCAACGGCAAATTCCCCCAGCGCATGGCCTCCATGCTCGGATTCAGCGATGAGCAGGTCTCACGCGGGCTGCTCACCCCCATGGTGGGCAACACCTACAGCGGCGCCGTGCCTTTGGGGCTGGCCGCGGTGCTGGACGTGGCCAAGCCCGGGGACAGGATATTGGCGGTGGCCTACGGCTCGGGGGCGGGCAGCGACGCCTTCGACATAACCGTGACCGATGCCATAAAGGGCTTCGACCGCGGGGCGGCGCCCACCATAGACGCGATGATGGAGAACACCAGGGAACTGGACTACGCCACCTACGCCAAGTACCGTGGCAAGATATTGATGAAGGGGTGATTTGATGAGAGAGGTAGCAGTCATCGGCACAGGGGTCACGCAGTTCGGCGAGCTCTGGGACCATTCATTCCGCCAAGTGGGCATACAGGCAGGCCTGGAGGCGGTCTATGACGCCAACCTGTCCGGCTCGGAGATAGATGCCATGTACATCGGCAACATGTCCTCGGGCCGTTTCATAGACCAGCACCACATCGGGGCGCTGATCGCGGACTATTCGGGGATGGCTTCCCACAACGTGCCCTCCACGAGGATCGAGGCCGCCGGCGCGTCCGGCTCGCTGGCTTTCCGCCAGGGGGTGATGGCGGTGGCCTCGGGCATGCATGACGTGGTCGTCGTGGGCGGGGCGGAGAAGATGACCGACGTGTCCGACGACGCGAGCAACTTCATCCTCAACTCCGCCGCCGACCAGCAGTGGGAGTCCATGATGGGGGCCACCTTCGCGTCCCTGCATGCGATGATCGCCAAGCGGTACATCCACGAGGGCTACGCCACCAGAGAGCAGATCGCCCAGGTGGCGGTCAAGAGCCACCTCCATGGGGCTCTCAACCCCAAGGCCCAGTTCCAGAGGCAGATAAAGCTGGAGACGGTCCTCCGCTCCCCTATGGTGGCCGAACCGCTGACGATGTTCGACTGCTCACCGATCTCCGACGGCGCCGCGGCGGTGGTGCTCTGCCCGCTGGATAAGGCGCATGAGTACACCGACAAGCCGGTCAAGGTCCTGGGCACAGGCCAGGCGAGCGACACCCTCGCCCTCTACCAGCGCCCTGACATCTGCTCCTTCGGGGCCACCAAGGTCGCCTCCCGCATGGCCTACGACATCGCCGGCGTCGGTCCTGAGGACATAGACCTGGTGGAGGTCCATGACGATTACACCATATCGGAGCTGTTGGCGCTCGAGGACATGGGCTTCTTCCCCCGCGGCGAGGCGGGCAGGGCGGTGGAGAGCGGCGAGACGGAGATCGGCGGCAGACTGCCGGTGAACACCTCCGGCGGCCTCAAGGCCCGCGGCAACCCCATCGGGGCCACCGGCGTGGCCCAGATCGTAGAGCTCGTCACCCAGCTCCGCGGCGATGCCGACAAGAGGCAGGTCAAGGGCGCGAAGACAGGCATGGCCCAGAGCATCGGCGGAACCGGATCGACCGCCGTAATCACCATAATGGGGGTGGCCTGAGTGACCGTGGCCAGGTTCTGGAGGGACATACCCAGCCGCTACAACCTCTACGGCAGCAGGTGCTCCGGATGCGGGAAGGTCTACTTCCCCATGCGTCACATCTGCCCGGAATGCCGCCGCTCCAGCATCGGCAAGATGCAGAGGCACCGCCTCTCCGGCAAGGGACGGGTGCACTCCTTCTCGGTGGTGCACGACGCCCCGCCGCAGCTGGCGGCGCTGAAGCCCTACGCGGTGGCCATAGTGGAGATGGACGAGGGCGTCAAGGTGACCGGCCAGCTCGTCGATGTGGACATAGAGGAGATAGACATCGGCATGGGCGTGGAGGCGGTGCTCCGCAAGATAGGCGACGAGGGGCCGGGGGGCATAATCCATTACGGCTTCAAGTTCTCCCCGCGTTTCGACTGACTAGATCAGAACGCGGAGGGTCCGCCGGGTCTCCGACAGGAGGGGCATGTAGCTGATCTCAGCGAAGCCGCGGCCCTTGATGACGGGATAAACGGCCTCCTCGCCCATGCCGAGCTTGTCGGCCAATGGCCTCCCGTCTATGCGCAGGTCCACCGCCATGGCGGGCCGGGGGTTGCGGATGTGCAGGTAGCCGCCCCGCAGCTCGATGTCCAGGCGGGGAAGGAAGGAGAGCTCGATGCGGTCGAGGGCGAGGTCCGCCATCTGGCATGCCTTGATGATGCCGGCGGGGTCCTCCGCGGACCACAGCTTGCCCTTGTGGCCGCTCAGGTCGACACCCTCGGCCTCGGCCTCCATGATGCGCCGGAGACAGCCATCGAAGCGCTCCACCAGGGAGTCCGCCTGCTCTTGGCCGAGGCCTTGGACGCAGTAGGCGATCCTCGCCCTCCATGCCGCCTCTTGCCAGGCGCCCTCCTCCTTGAGGCGCCGCGCATCGGCCGCCAGCTCCGCCGCCGGGCCCCGCTCCTCCACTGCCTCGAGGAGGCTGTCCAGCCTCTCTTCGCAACGCCCCTTCAGCAACGCGCTGAGCTCCAGGAGCCCATGGTCGTCGTCCGCCAGGGCCAGACCGTCGTCGTGGCCCTTCCTCCCCACCGCATCTATGACGCCTTCCATGGCCTCCCGCAGGCGATCGTCGGCCCCGGCGTCGCCCTCCACGGCCTCAGAGGCCTGCTCGGCGTCGGAGGCCATCTCCGACAGGCTGAGGAAGGCGGCCATCTCGGCGATCAGGGCCCTCTCCGACTGGCGGCGCTCGTGCATGAACCTTTGCGCATCGTCCTCCAGCCTCAGCAGCGTCTTGACCCCGTCATCGCTGCTTCCCTTGGAGATCAGTGCGACCGCCTCATCCAATGTTTCGATGTACGACCGCATGGCCCATTGCCCCGGGGCCTCATCGACCATCTGGCGGAAACGCTGGATGCGGGGCTTTATGCGCAAGTAGGCGTCCAATGAGGCGTTCAAGTTGATATGGTGGCTCTGGGCCAGCACATAGGCGGAGATGAAGGTGCCGCGGGCGGCCCATTCCTCCACCTGCTCCATGGCCGCCTCCACCCTATCGACACGCATCCCCTCGTCGAGCATGGAGTCCCGGAGCTCCGACAGGGAGCGCAGCGCCGTGTCGACCATGCCACGCTTGTGGGACGTCCGCCCTTTGGCCGAATCTATAACGCCTTGAAGGTCCCCGGCGGCGTGGAAGCGCCGTTCAGACACCAGCCTGCGGACGGCCTCCATCGCCCCCAGGTCCCTTTCCAGGTCCGGTCCGGCGAGCTCATCGTCCTCCATCGCCCGCTCCATGCAGAGGCGGATGTACACGCCCACAATCTCCGCAGCCTGCTCCACGGCCCTCTCCGATATGCCGCGGGCGAGGCAGAACTCGCCTTCGGCCATGAGCTCGGATGCATCCGCCAACAGCTCCTGCTGCCCGCCGACCTCGTAACCGATGCGCCCGGCATCCCCCAGGCTGAGGCGGTTGCGGAGCAGGCCCTGTTCCACGGCATCGATGAGCTCCTTCCTCCTCTCCGCCTCCCTCCGCAGGGCGGTGATGATGTCCAAGGCCCTCTCGGGCTCGGGACCGGAGGCGATGGACTCCGCCTGGGAGAGCATCTCCTTCACCGCCTCCTCCTCACGGGGGCGGAACTGGACCCCCTCCACCGTGCCCCGCAGCTGGGGGACGATGCCCTTCAGGGAGCTGGCGATCTCCGCCCTCCCCGAGCGCACCGCCTTTTCCATAAGAGAGGATGCCAGACGGTAGTCCTCGCTCTCGATGAAGAAATTGGCCTGAGGGACGGACTCCCGCAGCGCCACCACTTCAATGCCCAGCTCTTTCACGGCATCCTCGATCTGCGAACCCAGCGAGAGCATCTCCGCCGCGGCGGCCCTGCTGCCGCGCTCCATGATGTTGCGCAGCAGCCTCTTGGTCGATATGTCGGCCTCGCGGAACTTCCCCTCATGGAGGAGCACGAGCGCATCCTCCAACGCCCTCCGGTCCTCCTCCTCGTCGATGATACGGTCCAGACGGAGCATGTTGCTGTAGACCTCGCCGTGGAGTATCGTGGCGATCTCCAGCTCGATCTTGGCCTCCCTGCTCAGCTCGTGACCGCGCCGCAGGTCCCCGGACCGCAGATGCCGCCGGGCGCTCTTGAGCTTGCTCAATTGCTCATCTAGGTTCAGGCCCTCCGCTGAATGGCGGCTGGCGCTGTTGTGCAGCTCCTCGACCCTCTGCTGCAGCCGTGAGGATATGGCCTCCGCCAGCCTCGACTCCAGGTCCTTGGCCCTGTCCACGTCGTCGAGGCGGATCCGCCTGCCCACAGTGCTCAATGAGTACATCTCGCGCCGGTAGGCGGACACATCAACGTTCACATACTCCCCGGTGGCGACGAGGTCCTTGATCTTGCGGACATGGCGCTCGAGGGAGTCCATGACCTGGCTGGAGATCTTCTTGCGAGCTGTCCATACATGGACATGGGCCTGCTCGTGCTCCCCCCTCTCGATCATCGCCTCGGCTTCGGCGAGCATCTCCTCATAGGGCCTCACCTCTATCTGGCCGCGATGGGCGTCGATATCGCCCCGGAGGGCTTCGACGGATTCGGCCGCCTTCTCGCCCAGCCGGCGGCGGATGCGTTGCGCCAGCCCTCGAGCGGCCTCGATCTGACCTTTGAACCTGCCCTCGGAGACCTCTTGGAACAGCCGGTCAAGGCTTTCGGCCTCCTCCGGGAGCTCCGCCTCCATGCGGAACCCGGAAAGGAGGCCTATCTGGCACTCGAGGAACTCATCGGCGATGACGTCCAAGGCCTGGGCCTTGATCATCCCCAAGGCCTCCTGGATCATCTCATGGGCGCCGTCGAAGTCACCGCGCAGGGCCATCTCCCTGCCCCACTCGATGCGCTTGTCGGCATCATCCATATCGATGTCCATTTCATCCAGCTCGTAGCCGAGCCTCTCCAGCTCAGAGAAGGACTCGCGCATCTCGATGAAGCCGGGCATCATCTCCCTGAGGACCGACTCCACCTCCCCGATCTTCTCCAGGGCCCCATCGAGGTCGCCGCTTGACAATATCTGACGGGCCTCATCCAGCCCGACGATCACCGGGCCGATGTCGTGGCCCACCCTCCGGCCTATCTGGATCATCTCCGACAAGTCGTCTATGATGCCGGAGACCATCTCGGACTCCCGGGCCCCCACTTCGTCATCCAGCTCCAGGAATATCTCCAGCGCCTTCTGGGGGTCCTCCTCCATCGTCGCCCGCATCTCCTCCAGCCTGCTCTCGAGCTCCTCGTCGGCCATTCCGTGCTTGCCCAGCACATTCTGGCGGTAGTTGATGAATTCGCGGGCGTAGTCTATCCCCTGGCGGAGTATCTCGTCCAGCTCGTCGTAGATGCGGTAAAGGGTGTCGAAGGCCTGGCGGTAGTCCCCCCGGCGCAGAGAGGCCTTGGACTGGTCCCACATCCCGCTTATCGGGCCCATGTCCTGGAGCGCCCTCTCCACCATGGACTGCTGCTCGGACACTCCTTGGGCGACGCTATCGTAGACCTTTTCGATCTCGTCTATCGCCCCTCTCAGGGCCCTCCTCACATCCTCGAGGTCCCCTTCGGCCTGCTGAAGGTCCTGCATGGCCTGCCGCAGCTCCGGTGTGACGTCCTCCTCCTTGATGACCTCGTCCACCACCGCCTGCAGAGCGGGTATGCTGTCGAGGATGAATAGCCTGGCCTCCTCCTTGAGCGACTCGGCTATCATCGCCGCCTCGGATATGTCCTTGGACATGGCCAGCTCGCCCTCCACGATGCGGTCCAGCAGCTCGGGGGGAGTGTAGGAGAAACCGAGCTCGACCGTTTCGCGGAGCTCCATGAACCGGGAGGTCATCACCTCCTGGCCCGCCATGTCCAATTCCCGGCGCCCGGCGTTCGCCAGATCCAGGGCGTCCTGGTAACGGCCCTCATTGTAGGCCTGCTCCGCCTCACCCACCATGCGCTCGGCGGCGCTGGAGTCCATCTCCGGGAAATCAAGCTCGCGCAGGTCCTTATGCAGCTTGGCGAGGGCGTTCTCCGCCTCCCGCTTGGTCCTTACAGCCTTTCTGCCCCTCTCTTGGAGGGAACGGGCGAGGCTGATCTGCGGCGGCAAGGTCAAGAGGTCACCCCTGAATCAGCGGTTAATATGGCTCTAACGTTTTAAAATATCTACCATCGCCACCCGCTCCAAGGCCTCCTTGGTCTGGGCATCGTCATCGGCACCGATGAGGGACGGGTCCTCGGTGAGGCCGAGACGGGACAGGGCCTCCTCCTTCTGCGAACCTTCCAACAGGAGCACGGTGCGGCCCTTGCCGGGCTTCACGCCCATCCTCTCTATGGCCAGCGATATTTGCCTCTCCCCGGATGCATAGAGCAGCGTTTCCATCAGCAGCCGAGATGAGACGTTCTCACCCCTCTCGAACGCCCTCTCCGCATGCTTCAGCGCCGAAATGATATGGTCCATGCCGAAGACCTCGTCGGCATCGAGGGCAATGCCGTCCCCCTTACTCTCCCGGAAATACGCTATCAGCGACTCAACGTCGTCTATCGCCCCGGAGGCACCGACGACCGCCACTCTGCCCATGGGCGCTCGATTGCGAACCGCGGTATAAAAGGATGACTGCCCCCTGGTCCCATGGCAGCGGAATAGTTTTATCAACTAAACCCCTCTTATCGAGCTTGGATAAGTTCAACCTGGTGTTCAAATGAGCGAGGAATGGAAGAAAGTGGCCGCCCCGGCCTCCATATCCAACCTGGGGCCCGGATTCGACGTCTTCGGCATGGCCCTCGAGGAGCCCTATGACCTGGTGTGCGCGAGGAGATGCGACGAGGGCGTCTCCGTGGTCTCCATGGAGGGCCTCGGTTCGGAGGGATTGCCCTCCGACCCATCTGAGAACTCCGCCGCCATCGCCGCCGCCGAGGTCCTCCGCCGCTGCGATGCGGACTTCGGCATCGAGCTGCGCATAATGAAGGGCATCAGGCCTTGCAGCGGGATAGGCTCCTCCGGCGCCTCCGCCGCCGGAGGGGCCTACGTGGCGAACCTCCTCTGCGGCGGGATCCTTGGCGAAACCGAGCTGGTGCTATGCGCCGCCTACGCCGAGGAGGTCACCTCGGGCGGCCTTCACGCTGACAACGTCGCCCCTTCGCTGCTCGGAGGCTTCACCATGATAAGGTCCTACGCTCCGCTGGAGGTCGTCAAGGTCGCCCCTCCACAGAACCTGGGCGTGACCGTGGTCATGCCTGATGTGGAGGTCTCCACCAAGGAGGCGCGCCAGGTGCTGCCCTCCGAGGTCCCGGTCCGGGACCTGGTTTTCCACGTGGGCAACGCCTCGTGCCTGGTGCATGCGATGATGACCGGCGACCTGGACCTCTTGGGGAGATCGGTCAAGGACGCGGTCTTCGAGCCCGCCCGCGCCCATCTGGTGCCCCATCTCAACGATGCCAAGGACGCCGCCCGCTCCCATGGTGCCAAGGCCGCCTTCCTCGGCGGCTCCGGGCCCTGCGTGATATCATTCTTCGACCGTTCCATGATGGACGGCAGCGGCATCGCCGCGGCCGTGAGGGACGTCTACCTTGAGAACGGCATAGACTGCCAGACATGGATAACATCGCCAGGGGCAGGCTGTCGGGAGGTGTGAGGGTGGAAAGCAGGGTCCGCTGCTGGGAGTGCCATCGCGAGGTGGAGGACCCTTATCTCGACGCCTGCCCGTCCTGCGACGGGCTTCTCGAGGTCTCGCTGGACCTGGAGCCGGTGAAGGAGATGGCGCCGTCCGATCTGCGGACCAGCCCTCTGGGCGTATGGCGCTACACGCCGTTCCTACCTGTCCGGCCCTCCATGGCGGTTTCGCTGCAGGAGGGGGGCACCCCCCTTTACGGCTGCGCCCCCCTCGCCTCCGACCTGGGCGTCAAGGCCCTCAGCGTTAAGTACGAGGGCGCCAACCCCACCGGCTCCTTCAAGGACCGGGGCATGACGGTGGGCATCACCCGCGCCAAGGAGATCGGCGCCGACATGGTGGGATGCGCCTCCACTGGCAACACCTCCGCCAGCCTGGCGGCCTATGCCGCCAAGGCGGGCATCGGCTGCCTGGTGCTGCTCCCCGAGGGCAAGGTGGCCCTGGGCAAGCTGGCCCAGGCGATCTTCTACGGCGCCA
This sequence comes from Methanomassiliicoccaceae archaeon, assembly GCA_003550345.1. Classification (GTDB taxonomy): domain Archaea; phylum Thermoplasmatota; class Thermoplasmata; order Methanomassiliicoccales; family Methanomethylophilaceae; genus PWHV01. Next base: position 28,942 of record PUJZ01000096.1, on the reverse strand, counting down.
AGGTGGTCTCGGTGGAGGGGAACTTCGATGACGCGCTGCGCACCATCCGGGAGATGGCCGCGCAGCGGCTGCTCTATCTCCTCAACTCCATCAACCCCTTCCGCCCCGAAGGGCAGAAGACGCTGCTGCTGGAGATAATGGACCAGCTCGATTACCGCATGCCCGACCGCATCGTGCTCCCGGTGGGGAACGCGGGCAACATCTCAGCGGTGCACAAGGCGCTCAAGGAGCTGGAGGAGGTGGGCTGGATAGACAGCATGCCGATGCTCACCGGCGTCCAGGCCAGCGGCTCGCGGCCCCTGGTGGAGTCCTTCCGGGCGGGAAGGAGGGACTTCGACCCGGAGCCAGGTCCGGAGACGGTCGCCACCGCCATACGCATCGGCAACCCGGTAAGCGGGCGCAAGGCCCTGGACGCCATCTACTCCACCGGCGGCACCGCCGTTGCCGTCAGCGACGAGGAGATCCTCGACGCCCAGTTGATGCTGGGAAGGAGGGAGGGCATCGGCGTGGAGCCGGCCAGCGCCGCTTCGGTGGCCGGCCTGCGCCGGCTTCTCGATGAGGGCGTCGCCGACCGCGACGAGGAGGTGGTCTGCATATGCACCGGGAACGCCCTCAAGGACCCGGACACCATGATGTCCCAGTGCGTGAGGCCCTACAGCTCCCGCCCCGAGGTGGCCGCGGTCCTGGAAGCCATACGCTGATCAGAAATCGAAGAGCCGGGACTGCTCCTCCGCCGCCGCCTTCGGCGGAGAGGCGTCCGCCTCAGGCACCTCGTCCTGGCCCAGCTGCTTCTTCATCGAGACCGCCAGCTTGGGGCCGATTCCCCGCATGGACGCCAACCGGTTCACGTCCGCGGAGCGCAGCTGGTCCAGGGTCCTGAGGCCGTTGTCATGGAGGATGCGGGCGCGGGCCCGGCCCACCCCCCGGAGGCGGACCAGCTCCAGCAGCTGCCCCGTCACGCCGTACTTTATGCGCGTGCGCATGCGTGAGACCTGCTCCTTGGCCTCGGGGCGGAACATGCCAGCCAGCTCCCCCATGGCATAGAGCATCCATTCCGCCGCCTCCACCCGGTTGCGCAGGTCCCCCGGGCCGACGGAGAAGAGGCCGTGGATGCCCTCCTCGTCAAGCTCCCCCACCCATTCCTGCAGCATCCGGGCCGTCTTGAGGTCCCCCAGGAAGAAGTCCTGCTCGTCCGGGTCCTCGGGGAAGGGGATCAGCAGGGAGTCCCCCAGGCGGTCGACGGCAGCGAATAGCGGGTCTTGGTCCCCCTTGCGCAGGTAGAGGGACATGACATCGGGCGTGGAGCAGACCGCATGAAGCAGGGCGAGCTCATCAGCCCCCTCCTTCCAGGATTCCAGCGCCCGCCGCAGCGTCACCGCCGACATCGGGTCTATGTACATGTCGGAGACCCTCTTGCCGTAGAATGTGGCCTCCAGGCGCCCCTCCTCCTCTCGCAGCATCTCCTTCTCCAGGAAGAAGGCCACCACGTTGTCGACCGCCTCCTCCAGCCCGTGGAGCTCCGACTGCTGCGCCAGGAAGGTGGACCTCAGGAAGCCCATGATGCCCTCGCGGGACGCCACCGAGCCGGTGGCGAGGAGCCCGAGGACATGGCTGCGCAGCACCGGCTCGCTCCCCAGCTTGGAGTGGATCCTCTCGCTGTCCGCCAGAAGGTAGCTCATGATGATGTGGTCCCGCTCCGGCTCGTTGCGGGCTATCAGCACCGCCTCCCCGTACGGGTCGAAGCGCGGCCTCCCGGCGCGCCCGCACATCTGCTTCACCTCCATGACCGACAGGGGGACGTTGCCGCTGTTGCTGTCGAAGCGCTTCACGTCGCGGACTATGACGCGGCGGGCGGGGAGGTTTATCCCCGCCGCCAAGGTGGGCGTGGCGACTATGCACCTGATCCTCCCGTCGCGGAAGCCCCGCTCCACCGAGCGCCTCTGCTCCGAGCTGAGGCCGGCGTGGTGGAAGGCAACTCCCCCCTCCACGCAGGACGCCAGCTTCCTGCCTACGCTGGTCGATTCCTCCTCGCCCTCCAGCAGCTCGCGGTCCTCCTCGCTCAGCTCATGTCCGCCCATCCTTTTCATGGCGGGGGACATCCTGGTGGCGAGCGATTCGGTGGAGCGCCTGGTGTTCACGAACACCAGGCACTGCCCCCCCTCCTTCACCGTGTCCTCCACCAATGGCCACACGGGGTCCTTGCCGCCCTCTACCGCCTTGCGGCTGTTGTCGGAGAACCACAGCTCGCCGTCGTAGTAGACGCCCTCGCGCAACGGCACGGGGCGCCATTCGCTGGTGACGAGCCTGGCATCGAGCCATTCGGCCAAGGTGTCGGCGTTGGATATGGTGGCGGAGAGCGCTATGACCTGCATTCCCCGGTTCATGAGCCTCAGCTTGGTGAGGGCCACCTCCAGGGTGGGGCCCCTCCCCGGGTCATGGAGGAGATGGACCTCGTCGGCGACCGTCAACGTCACCGTGGACATCCACGAGCCCCCGTGACGGAGGATGGAGTCCGCCTTCTCGGAGGTCGCCACGATGATGTCCGCCTCGCCCAGGCGTCTGTCCTCTGAATCCAGGTCGCCGGTTGCCACCCGCACCTTGACGCCCAGGTCGGAGAACTCCCTGAGCTCGTCGCCCTTCTCCGAGGCCAGCGCCTTGAGGGGGACGATGTAGAGGACCTTCCCCCCCTGCTCCAGCACATGCTTCATGGCCGCCAGGTAACCGATCAGGGACTTGCCGCTGGCAGTGGGTATCGCCAGCACCAGGCTCTCTCCCTTCAGGGCCAATGGCGCGGCCTCCTCCTGGGGCGGATGCAGCCGTAGGTATCCGAGGGAGCGGAAGCGCTCCCGCAGCATGGGGTCCAAGTCAAGATCGTCGATCATCATCCCTCACAGGCACCTCGACGCCGCCCATTAAGCGCACCATGACCTTAAATCATATGTAGTGTAGAAAGCAAATACTTAATTAGAAGTCCTAATATCATAACGGATTGAGCATATGACAGATGAGGAAAGGAAGGTGTCCCCGGGCCCTGAGCCCCTCGACGAATGGATCGAGAGGCAGGAGTTCGAAACCACCGCGGACATCGAGATACCTGAGACATTGGCCGACCGCGTGATCGGACAGGACAAGGCCGTCCAGGTGATAAAGAAGGCCGCTGCCCAGAAGAGGCACGTGATGCTCATCGGCGAGCCTGGCACCGGAAAGTCCATGCTGGCCAACTCGATGGTCGAGTACCTGCCCAAGACCGAGATGCAGGACGTTATCGCCTATCACAACCCCGAGGACCCCAACGAGCCCCGGGTGCGCACCGTCCCCGCCGGCAAGGGCAAGCCCATAGTCAACGAGCAGAAGCAGGTGGCCATGGCCCAGCGCCAGCAGCGCACCCAGTTCCTGACCGCCATCGCCGTGATGATCATCGTCCTCACGGTCGGCCTATTCATATTGGGGGGCATGAGGGAGCCCACCATCCTGCTCATCGGCCTCATAGCCGTGGCCATACTCTACTTCATAACCCGCTCGCCCAACCAGCGCCAGGAGACCATGATAGTCCCCAAGCTCCTGGTCGGTCATGAGGACACGAGCATCCCTCCCTTCATAGACGCCACCGGCACCCACGCCGGTTCACTGCTGGGGGATGTGAAGCACGACCCGTTCCAGAGCGGAGGGCTGGAGACGCCCGCCCATGACCGTTTGGAGGTGGGCGCCATCCACAAGGCCTCCAAGGGCGTGCTGTTCATCGATGAGATCAACGTCCTGCGCATGGAGTCCCAGCAGTCGCTGCTCACCGCCATGCAGGAGGGCAGGTTCTCCATAACGGGGCAGAGCGAGAGGAGCTCCGGCGCCCTCGTCAAGAGCGAGCCCGTGCCCTGCGACTTCGTACTGGTCTGCGCGGGCAACATGGACGCCATACAGGGAATGCACCCGGCGCTGCGCAGCCGCATCAGGGGATACGGTTACGAGGTCTACATGCGCAACTCCATGGAGGACAACGGCGAGAACCGCAAGAAGCTCGTCCGCTTCGTCGCCCAGGAGGTCAGCAAGGACAGGAAGATACCCCACTTCGACCGCCGGGCCGTCCTGGAGATCCTGCGCGAGGCGCAGAGGCGCTCCGGGCACCGCGGCGAGCTCACCCTGCGCCTGCGCGAGCTCGGCGGCCTGATACGGGTGGCCGGCGATGTTGCCAGGGAGGACGGTTCCCCCGTGGTCACCCAGGAGCATGTGCTGGAGGCCAAGAAGGTCGCCCGCAGCCTGGAGCAGCAGATCGCCGACCGCTACATCGAGAACCGCAAGGTCTACAAGAGCTACATCACCGAAGGCGCGGCGGTGGGCATGGTCAACGGCATGGCGGCGCTGAACGCCTCCTCCAACATGTCCGAGTACTCGGGCATAGTGCTGCCCATCGTGGCGGAGGTCACCCCCGCCCAGGCCCGCAACGGCGGCAAGATAATCGCCACCGGTCAGCTGGGGGACATCGCCAAGGAGGCGGTGGAGAACGTCTCCGCCGTCATCAAGAAGTACACCTCCCGCGACATCAGCAACTACGACATCCACATCCAGTTCGTTGGCACCTACGACGGCGTGGAGGGCGACTCCGCCTCCATATCCATCGCCACCGCGGTCATATCGGCGCTGGAGGAGCTGCCGGTGGACCAGGACATGGCCATGACCGGCAGCCTCAGCGTCAGGGGGAAGGTCCTCCCCGTGGGCGGCATCACCGCCAAGCTCGAGGCCGCCGCCGAGGCCGGCGTGCACAAGGTCCTCATACCCCGCGACAACGAGCGCGACGTGATGATCGAGGAGAGGTACCACAAGACCATCGAGATCGTGACGGTGGACAACCTCAAGGACGTCCTCGACCATGCCCTCGTGGGCGGCAAGAACAAGGAGAACCTCATCGAGAAGCTCTCCGGCCTCGCCTACATGGCGTCCAGGTCAGCCTCCCCGTCGCCCTGAAACCCCAAACATTTCAACAGATTCTTATTGATGGGAAAGGATATGGTCGCCATGAGCAGCGAGGCCGTCGGCACCTCACTCCTGATCGGCAGGTTCCAGCCCTTCCACCACGGCCACCTCCAGGTGGTCTCCAAGATCGCCGGGGAGTCGAGCCAGCTCATTATAGGCATCGGCAGCGCCCAGTACTCGCACACCCTGGAGAACCCGTTCACCGCCGGCGAGAGGCACGTGATGATTTCGGAGTCCCTCAAGGAGGCCGGCATCCACAACCACTACCTGGTGCCGGTGGTGGACATAAACCGCTATTCCACCTGGGTGTCCCACGTCGAGTCGATGGTCCCTCCCTTCGACCGGGTCTACAGCAACAACCCCCTCACCAAGAGGCTTTTCCACGAGGCGGGCTACGAGGTGACGGGGGCGCCGATGTTCAACCGGGCCGAGTACTCCGGGACCAAGGTGAGGGAGAGGATGATGCGCGACGACAGCTGGAGGGAGTTGGTCCCTGAAGCGGTGGTGCGCATGGTGGAGAGGATCGACGGGATCGGCAGGATGAGGGAGCTGGCGGGGTTGGAATGAGCGCCGAGGAGCTTCTGAGGAGACTGGAGGGCAAAGGCCAGACGCTGGCGGTCGCCGAGTCTTGCACCGGCGGCCTGCTGTCGTCGATGCTCTGCTCGGTGCCGGGGGCCTCGCGGGCCTTCCTCGGCTCCACCGTGGCCTACAGTGACGGGTCGAAGGTGTCGCTGCTGCAGGTGGAGGGGAAGGCGATAGAGGAGCACGGGGCCGTCAGCGAGGAGGTCGCCGTCATGATGGCCAGCGGCGTGCGCGGGCTGTTCGGCGCCGACGTGGGCGTGGGGGTCACCGGCATCGCCGGACCCGGAGGAGGAAGCGAGGAGAAGCCCATCGGCACGGTGCATATGGCCGCGAGCGACGGCCGCCATACGGTGTCGGAGAGGAGGCGCTTCCCCGGCGGGCGAGAGGAGGTCAGGAGTGCCGCCGCCGCGAAGGCGCTGGAACTCACATTGGAGCTTCTGGAGATGGAATGAATGAACGGCCAGGACTATCATGGTTACGGGACCCCGGGAGGCGGCGGACACGCCCGGTACTCCCGCCAGCTGCCGCTGTCGATGATGGGAGAGGCCGGACAGCGGCGCCTGGCGGAGTCCAAGGTCCTGGTGGTGGGCCTCGGAGGCCTGGGTTCGGTGGTGGGCAGCTACCTCGCCGCCGCCGGCGTCGGCCACATCACCCTGGTAGACGACGATGTGGTGGAGATGAGCAACCTCAACCGCCAGTTCATCTACGGGGACTCGGTGGGCAGGCAGAAGGCCCTGGCCGCCGCCGCCTTCCTCGCCAAGGTGAACCCCGAGGTGAAGCTGGAGCCGGTGGCGCACCCCATACAGGATGCGTTGCTGGATTGGACGCTGTACGACCTGGCGTTCGACTGCCTGGACAACAACGAGTCGCGCCTGGCCCTCAACGAGGCCTGCCGTGATGCGGGGGTGCCTCTGGTGCATGCCGGGGTCGACGCCACCCGGGGGCAGGTATTCACCTCCATACCGGGGGTCACGGCCTGCCTGCGCTGCATGCTACCCAAGGGCAGGCAGGACCGCATCCCTGTCTTCGGGCCCGCCGCCGGCGTGGTCGCCTCCATCCAGGCCTCGGAAGGGATCCGTGTGCTGCTGGAGCGGTTTCCGCCGCTAACGGGGAAGATGCTCCTGATAGACCTGGCAGACTATTCCTTCGAGACCGTCGAGATGGAGCGGGCCGAGGCCTGCCCGGTGTGCCAACGGGATTGAGGGGGCCGCATCGACCGCCGTGACCGTCCGCCTCCTCTCCCTGAAGGTGGCCTTATCCCCGTGGCGGAGAGGGCCCCGCAGCGCAAAGGGCGGCCCGACGGACCTATATGTTTGATATAGCATTCCCGCAATCTCGCGCTGCAGAGGCAGGAGGGAAGATGTTCTTCGTCGATATGGAATGGGTGACCCAGCTGGTGATGATAGCCGCCTTCTTCCTCTTCTTCATCTCGGTGCCCAAGATAGCATTGGTCAGCTTCAAGGCCTGGGTGGGCCTGAAGAGGACGGAAGGAGGGGAGCAGCGGCCTGGCGCCGAGGACGACATAGAGCGCTTGAAGGGTCTTGACCAAGCATTCATCGAGGCGGCCACCTCTCTCTCCCTCATACTGCTGTCCCTGTACTACCTCGACTTCGAGAGCGAGGCCAAGGCCATATTCCAAGCGATATCCGCGGTCCTGGTGGCCAGCATCGCCTTCGGTTACCCCGCCGCCCGGGCCCTGAGGCTGAGGACGATCCGCGCCATCAGCCCCTGAACGGCCGCATTAAGTAACAAGGATTATATCATCGTGTTACTATAGGCGGGCGGAGGGCGGAGGCCGCAGATGTCGTCCCTCCGTTCGACGAACGCCGTAAATCATGGTCTCCGCCCCCTCGTCGCACATCAGTTATAGATATTCGCAGTCGATTACCCACCGATGCTCAGCTCGGAGGCCGCCCTCGCCGGCGGCGTGAGTAGGAGGCTTCGCATCGGCATCGGCCTCCGCCAAGGCTCGGACAAGGCAGGCAGCGCCGCCGGCAGCCCAGCGCCGGTCGAGCTGGTGGCTTACCATGACGCCAAGAGCATGTGCATTGACCTGCGCGACGGGAAAATCGATGCTGCCGTCCGGGGGGAGCTGCCCTCAAACGAGGCGATGTCATGCCTCAAGGACACATTCTCCCTGGAGTCGACGCAGCGAATGGCACTGATAGAGCCCATCAGAGGCGGGCTCTTCCTGCTGGGGCCGGTGGGCATCGACGAAGGACGCTCCCCCGCGGAGAAGGAGGCCATGGCCCTGGCGGGGCACAGCCTCATGCGCTCACTGGGCGGCAGGGGGAAGGTGGGCCTGATGTCCTGCGGGAGGGAGTCGGACCGCGGCAGGAGCGGAGCCGTGGACCGCAGCATGGACGAGGCGTTGCTGATCCGCGATGCGTTGCGGGGGCAGGGGGTGGAGGCGTCGCATGTGCAGATAACGATAGAGTCCGCCCTCGAGGACCATGACGTTATAATCGCGCCCGACGGGATCATCGGGAACATATTGTTCCGGGCCCTGCACTTCCTTGGCGGGGCCAAGGCATTGGGCGCCCCGGTGGTGAACATGCAGAGGATATTCATAGACACGTCCAGGGCGAAGGAGGACTACAGCGACTCCATCGCCTTGGCGCAGAGGTTGGCGACGGAGGCTGAGAGATGAGGATAGAGGTGGACGGAGCGCACTCGGGCATCAGGTTCTCGGCGTGCCATTTCATCGCAGGACATGAGAAATGCTCCCGTCTCCACGGCCACTCGTACATAGTGCGGCTGGCGGTGGAGGGGGGCCTCGGCCCCGACGGCATGGTCATGGACTTCGTGGTCCTGAAGAAGGCGATGAAGAGGATGGTGGACTCCTTCGACCATCGCGTGCTGCTCCCCGGCAACTCCGAGGATGTGGAGGTCTCCGTGGGTGAGGAGACCGAGGTCGTCAGCAGGGGCAGGCGCTACGTCTTCCCCACCGACGACGTCGTGATCCTCGATGTGGAGCACACCACCGCCGAGGAGATGGCCGCCATGATGCTGGACGCCCTGTTGGCGGAAGTGGAGGTCCCCCCGACGGTGATCGCCCTGCACCTGGGCCTCGACGAGGAGAGGGGTCAGACGGCCTGGGCATCGAGGAGGGTCTGAATGGCAGACTCGGTGGTCCTGCTCTCGGGAGGTCTGGATTCGACGGTGGTGCTGGCCATGGCCCTGGAGGAGGGCAGGCGGCCGTTGGCGCTCAGCTTCCGCTACGGGCAGAGGCACTCCCGCGAGCTGGAATCGGCGGCGGCGGTGGCGGAGCACTACCAGGTCGAGCACCGCATCGTCGACCTCGACCTCTCCTATCTGCTGAGCTCACTGGTGCGAGAGGAGGAGGAGATACCGTCGGGCCGCAGCGAGGAGGAGATGGAGTCCTCCATCCCCAGCACCTACGTACCGGGGCGCAACATAATACTGATGAGCGTCGCCGCCGCGCTATGCGAGAGCATAGGCGGAGGATCGGTGCACATCGGCGCCAACTCGGTGGACTATTCCGGCTATCCCGATTGCCGGGCCGATTTCTTCCAGGCCTTCGAGGACATGCTGGCGCTCGGCACCAGGACGGGCAGCGAGGGAAGACCTATATCAATCGAGACGCCCATACTCTTCCTGAGCAAGGCGGAGATAGTCGCCGAGGGCAGAAGGCTCGGCGCTCCGCTGGAGAAGACATGGTCCTGCTACCGCGGAGGCGGGAAGGCCTGCGGGACCTGCGATTCCTGCCTCCTCAGGCTCAAAGGCTTCGCCGAAGCGGGGGAGGAGGACGGTCTGGACTACGAGGTGGAAGGATGAGGGTGGTGGAGATGTTCTATTCTCTGCAGGGCGAGGGCAAGCAGATAGGCCTGCCCACCTTCTTCGTCCGCCTCGCCGGTTGCAACCTCAACTGCCGCTGGTGCGACACCAGGTACGCCGCCGGCGAGGGGGAGGCCATGTCAGTGCAGGAGGTCTTCCAGGGATGCGAGCCTTACGGCCGCATCTGCCTCACCGGGGGGGAGCCTCTCATGCAGGAGGGATTCAGCGAGCTGATCGTCATGTTGCTGGAGAGCGGCAAGGAGGTGGTGGTGGAGACCAACGGGTCCTTGGACGTCTCGGTCATCCCCTCCCATCCCCGTGTGCTCATAAGCATGGACATCAAATGCCCCTCCTCTGGGGAGAGCAAGAGCATGGACACGGGCAACATAGGGAGGCTTCAGCCCAAGGACCAATTGAAGTTCGTGATATTCGACGGGGTGGACCTGGAGCACGCGCTCGGCGTCATCGAGGAGCACTCCCCCCGTTGCGAATGCATCTTCTCCCCCGTGGGCGGCATGGACCTGGAGCCCTTGGCGGAGGAGGTCCTCCACCGCCGCATCGAAGCGCGGGTGCTTCCGCAGCTGCACAAGATAATATGGGGGCGGCGTCCCGGGGTATGAGGCCTAAAGGCACTTCTCCTGGTAGAGGCGCACGGAGTGATCTACCGCCTCGAGCGCGGCCTCGCGGTCCCTCCATCCCTTGACGACGACCTCTTTACCCTTCTCGAGGTCCTTGTAGGTGGCGAAGAAGTGGCGGACCTCGGTCTTGGTGTACTCGGGAACGTCGTCGATGTCTTCGATGTGGTCGTAACGGTGGTCGTTGGCGGGGACCGCCAGTATCTTATCGTCCTGCTCGCCGCTGTCCTCCATCATCAGCAGTCCCACCGGCCGGGCCTCGATGATGCAGCCGGGGAAGGTCTTCTCCTCCATGAGGACGATTATGTCCAGCGGGTCATGGTCCTCGTAGTAGCTCCGCGGGATGAAACCGTATTCGCCTGGATAGTGCATGGGGCTGTGCAGGACACGGTTGAGCACGTAGGTGCCGAACTCCTTGCTGTACTCGAACTTGTTGCGTCCGCCTTTTGGTATCTCGATTACCGCGTATACGACCCGGGGGACGTCGGGCCCTGCTGGAAGGTCTCTCCAATGATCGTTCACCATGTGATCTCTCCTCGCCGCCCCCTACGTCCTCCGCGCCGGGACGGGCGGCCTCAATAGCAGTGCATGGAACGACGCTGTTATTGAACATTGCGCCCGCCCACGCGCTTGAAGGAGGGCGCGCAAGGACGGATACCAATTGCCTAGTGGCTGTTACATGGGCACACCCAGGATGCACTAGCAAGATCATTGAACCATTCGCTTCTAATATGTCCTCATCATTTTCGCAATAACTACTAACTTTTAAGTACAACTTCGATTTTAAGTAATGACTAGCGTTGCCGGGATTGAGGGCAATATGAATTTAGGTAACCCTAAATATTAAGTACCAGCAATCCCTACGGCATCTAGGCGCGGGGCGGCGGCGCTCCATAACGACCTAATGCCTCCACGTGAGGCCGCCGCCCCGCGACAATTTTTTCACCTGCGCGCCTTTGCTTACAACACACTTATATATGGTTACAAATTATCTTCCCCCATCCACTTCGAGGAAGTACCATGGTCGACGTCCACGATGTCCCTGACATTCTGCTTCTATGAGCATCGTAGCGTCATCGCTTCATCAAAGTGGCTTGAGGTGGTTCTTTGAAAGCACGACAAGTCGGTAGTGAAAGCGCCCGCGAAGCGGCTGACCGTAGGAGCATCTACACCAGCCACTTCAACGAGCAGGCGCTCAAAGGACGGAAGGTGGGGGAGGTGAGCATATTCGACACCACCCTCCGCGACGGTGAGCAGACGCCGGGCGTGGCGCTCTCCATGCAGGAGAAGCTGCGCATAGCGGAGCTCCTGGATGAGCTTGGCGTCCATGTCGTGGAGGCGGGGTTCCCCGCCACCAGCGAGGGGGAGCGCGAGGCCATCAAGGCCATTGCCGCCCTCGGCCTCGACACCGAGGTCTGCGGCCTCGCCCGCTCGAACACCGCCGACATAGACGCGGCCCTGTCCTGCGGCGTGGACTACGTCCACACCTTCATCGCCACCTCCGACATACATCTCGAGCACAAGCTCAAGATGACCCGGGAGCAGGTCATGGAGAGGGCGGTGGCGGCGATAGAGTACGCCAAGGACCATGGCGTGCGGGTGGAGTTCTCCTGCGAGGACGCCACCCGCACCGACATATCGTTCCTCAAGGAGATGCACATCGCCGTGCAGGACGCCGGCGTGGACGTGATCAACGTGCCGGACACGGTGGGCGTCATATCGCCTGAGGCGATGGAGATGCTCATAGGCGAGCTCCTCACCGTCACCAAGGTGCCGATATCGGTGCACTGCCACGACGACCTCGGCCTCGCGGTGGCCAACACCATAACCGCCATCAGGGCCGGCGCCAAACAGGCGCACGTATGCGTCAACGGCCTCGGCGAGAGGGCGGGGAACGCCGCCCTCGAGGAGGTGGCCATGGACCTGTTGGCATTCTACGGCGTGGAGCCGCTGGTCATGTCCAAGATAGGGGGCACCTGCAAGGCCGTGTCCCGCATCACCGGCTATCCGATACCGAACAACAAGGCCATCGTGGGGAACAACGCCTTCGCCCACGAGTCCGGCATCCATGTCCACGGAGTCATGGGCCACGCCTCCACCTATGAGGCCTTCGGCCCTGAGCTGGTGGGAATGTCCAGGGCGATCGTCATGGGCAAGCATTCGGGGGCGCACAGCGTCCGCGACAAGCTCAAGGAGCTCCGCCTGGACATATCCGAGGAGCATATACCGGAGATCGTCAGCCGCATCAAGGAGCTGGCGGAGAGCGGCAAGCAGGTGGACGACGCCGAGCTCACCGCCCTCGCCGACCACATCGCGTCGCGCGGGGACCGCGAGCAACGGGTGAAGCTCAAGGAGTTCGCCGTGTTCACCGGCAAGGGCATCACCCCCACCGCCACCGTCACCATCGAGATAGACGGCGAGAGCAACACCGTCTCCCAGGTGGGAGTCGGCCCGGTGGACGCATCCCTCCGCGCCCTGCGGGCCGCGGTGGACGAGAACCTCGTCCTCGAGGAGTACCGTCTCAGCGCCATCACCGGAGGTAGCGACTCGCTCGCCGAGGTGACGGTGCTGCTCCGGGACAGCAACGGCACGGGCAGGCTCTACGTGGGCAAAGGGATCGGCTCGGACATAGTGCAGACCTCGGTGGACGCCACCGTCGAGGCGATCAACCGCCAGTACTCAATGATAGAGAAAGGTGTTTCAGAATGAGCAGGGGAAAGACGATCGCGGAGAAGATCCTCTCCGCCAAATCAGGCGTGGACGCCTACGCGGGCCAGATAGTCAACGCGGAGGTGGACTACGTCATGGTTAACGATGTGACCGGCCCGATAGCGTTCCGGGAGTTCGAGGAGCTGGGGATGGAGCCGGTGCGGGAGAGGATGGTCCTGATACCGGACCACTACGTGCCCAACAAGGACGTGGCATCCGCGGAGCAGGCCAAGGAGATGAGGGAGTTCGCCCGCCGCTGGGGCATCGGGAACTATTTCGAGGTGGGCCGCAGCGGAGTATGCCACCAGCTGATGGTGGACGAGGGCTTCGCCGCTCCGGGCAGGCTGATCGTCGGCGCTGACTCCCACACCTGCACCTACGGGGGCCTGGGGGCCTTCTCCACCGGCGTCGGCTCCACCGAGGCGGCGGCGGTGTTCGCCACCGGCCGCCTCTGGTTCAAGGTCCCGGAGAGCATCAGGGTGGTCCTGAGCGGCGGATTCCGCCCAGGCGTGGGAGGGAAGGACCTGGTGATCCGCATCATCACCGACATCGGCGTGGACGGCGCCACCTACAAGGCCTTCGAGTTCGCGGGGGACGGGATTGCCCAGGTCCCGGTGAGCGACCGCCTCACGATCGCGAACATGGCTATAGAGGCCGGCGGCAAGGCCGGCATATTCCCCTGCGACTCCTTGACCGAGGAGTACATCGCCGACACGGTGAAGGGCGATTACCAGTCCTACGAGGCCGATGACGGCGCGGAGTACTGCCTCACGCTGCATTACGACCTGGGGGAGATAGAGCCCATGGTGGCCTTCCCCCATCTCCCTGAGAACGGCCGTCCCGTGAAGGACGCCGATGTCAGCATCGACCAGGCCTGGCTCGGGTCCTGCACCAACGGGAGGATAGAGGACCTCAGGATAGCCGCGGAAGTGGTGAAGGGAAGGTCCGTCCATCCCGATGTGCGGTTCATAGTGGTCCCCGCCTCCCCGAGGGTCTACCGGCAGGCGATGCAGGAGGGCCTCTTGGAGACTTTCATGGAGTCCGGGGCCTACGTGTCAGGGCCGACCTGCGGCGCCTGCCTGGGAGGGCATATGGGCATACTCGCCGCCGGTGAGCGGTGCATAGCATCCACCAACCGGAACTTCATCGGTCGCATGGGGCACAAGGACTCCGAGGTCTATCTGGCCGGGCCCGGTGTGGTGGCGGCGTCGGCGGTCGCGGGCAGGATAGTCACCCCCGAGGACCTGGAGGCGGTCTGAATGGATGCGGTCAAAGGAAAGGTATGGAGGTTCGGGGACCATGTCGACACCGACCAGATTATCCCCGCCGAGAGGCTGGTCTCCGAGAATCTGGACAAGATGGACGAATTCATCTTCGAGAAGGTGCGCCCCGAACTGGCCGGGAACATTGAGAAGGGGGACATCATCGTCGCCGGGAAGAACTTCGGCTGCGGCTCATCCCGCGAGCACGCCCCCCGGTCCCTGCTGCAGGCGGGGGTGTCATGCGTCGTGGCGGAGTCCTTCGCCCGCATCTTCTTCCGCAACTCATTGAACGTGGGCCTGCTGCTGGTGGAATGCCCTGTCGAGGCCGAGGACGGGGACGAGCTGGAGGTCAGGCCCGAGGAGGGCAAGGTATTGAACCTCAGCAGCGGCGCGGTGAACGGGTTCCCCCAGTATCCGGAGTTCGTGAGCGAGCTCATATCCGCCGGGGGGCTCATGCAGCTCATCAAGGAGGGGCGCTTCTGATGAGGTCGATAGCAGTGGTCCCCGGCGACGGCATAGGCCATGAGGTGGTGGCGGAGGGCATGAGGGTGCTCGAGGCCATCGCCGAGATGAGCCCCTTCCGATACCACAGCGTGGAGTACGACATCGGCTCGGAGCGCTATCTGCGCGACGGGGTGCTGGTCACCGAGGAGGAGTTCGAGGCCCTGTCAGGCATGGACGCCATATACTTCGGCGCCATCGGGGACCCCCGCGTCAAGCCGGGCATCCTGGAGAAGGGTGTGCTGCTGGCGATGCGCGCCCGCTTCGACCAGTACATAAACCTGAGGCCGGTCAAGTCCTGGCATCCCTTCGTTCCGCTGAAGAGGGAGACCGATTTCGACATCCATTTCCTCCGCGAGAACACCGAGGACTTCTACATCGGCGCCGGCGGGAAGCTCGTCCCCGAGGAGATGAAGCAGAAGATGTCGATCAAGCGGGGCCTCTACAGCCTCGACCTGAAGCTGAAAGCGAAGTCCGAGCCCGAGGACGAGTTCGCGTTCGAGATCGGTGTGCTTTCCCGCAGAGGGGTGGAGCGCTTCGCCGACTACGCGTTCCGATACGCGGCCGATAAGGGGCACGACAAGGTCACCCTGGTGGACAAGGCCAATGTCTGCTCCTCCATCTACGGCATGCAGAGGGAGATATTCCAGCGTAAGGCCGAGGAGGCGGGCATGGGCCTGGACTTCATGTACGTCGACGCGATGGCGATGGCGATGCTGGTCAGACCGGAGACCTTCGGCACCGTGGCGGTCCCCAATCTGTTCGGGGACATCCTGACCGACCTGGGCGCCCAGCTGGGAGGGGGGCTCGGCATGGGCGCCTCCGGGAACATAAACCCGGAGGGCGTGAGCATGTTCGAGCCCATCCACGGCTCGGCCCCGGACATCGCCGGGCAGGGCAAGGCCAACCCGTTCGCGGCGCTGATGGCGGCGAGGATGATGCTGGAGCATCTCGGGTTCCCCAAGGAGGCGGAGATGCTGGAGTCGGCGCTCTCCGAATCGCTGCGGGCGGGGGCCACCACCCCTGACCTGGGAGGGGCCCTCCGTACGCAGGAGGTCACCGACCACGTCATCGAGTGCATCCGCTCGGATTGAGGCCAAAGAACGGAGTGCGTCCGCAGCGTCGGCCCGGATGCCCCTCAGTCGTAGGCGACCAGCCTGACCCCCAGCCTGGACTCCAATGACTGCAGCTCTTCGAGCTCATCGGCGCTGAGGGAGCTGTACGCGGGCATGGCCTTGTACGCCACCAGCAGCACACCGAGCTCGTCCTCGGCCGCATTGACCCTCGCTATCTCCTCGTCGGTCAGTTCCGCGATATCTGGAAAACAGCACATGGAGCGTCCTCCGACGGATCCATGGGAGGGGCCGTAGATATTTGTTATGGGCCGTCGGCCCGCCCGGGGAGCTCCTATGATAGGACGGCCATGGAGGGGAGAGGAAAAGGGTTTGCAGGTCCGGCTCAGCCCCTGCGGATCAGGAACAGGGCGGCCAGGCCCAAGATGATGGCGGCCGCGCCTATGGCGCCGTAGTACGGCGGCTCGAGGAAGAGCTCCTCAATTAGGCCGGGATCCTCCTCCTCAGGCTCCTCGAACAAGGCCTCCTGCTCGCTCTGGACTGCCTCAAAGGAATCCTGGGCGCTGGCGGGGCTGACAGTCTCGAAGGAGAACTCCTCGGCGATCGACAGCCCCTCATGGTACGCCATCAGCACTACCATCATCTCCACGTCCTCTGCGCGCTCCTCCAGAGCACTGTCCCACTCTTCGATGTCCAAGGCGGACTTGGAATAGGGGATTCCTCCGATGTAGACGGAGCAGTTGTCATGCTCGAACGGAAGCTCCTGCATATCCTCGAAGGGTATCTCCACCACGCCGGGCACCGGCATGCCCACCGGCATGAACCAGTTCACGGTCAGGTTCTCCTCCATCAGCCCATGAATGGCGAGGAGGTCGGTCTCGTTGCTCCCCGTCTTATGCATGGGGATCTCCGGGACCTCGATGGCCTGCTCGGGGAGGACGCCGTCCTCGATGAGCATCTCGCCGCTGATGTTATCCTCCAGGTCGGGAAGCGCGGCGGCGGGCACGCTCAGCTCGTCCAGCTCTATGGGGAGCTCCTCCAGCCCTTGGACCTCAGGGAACTCCTCGTTGATCTGCTCCAAGGCTTCGTCCACTCCGTCCTCGATCTCCTGCGCCATCGGCGACTCGCCGCTCACATCCAGGTCTATGCTGCCCATGACCTCACCGCTTATGCGGACCTCCTCGGTCTCGGTGCTCCACTCGGCATCCTCCTCCATGGGAAGGTCCATCAGCTTGAACGGGGGCACGAACTCCAGGGCCAGCTCGGCGCCGACGTCATTGACCAGATCCACATCCAGGCTGTCGTAGGTCAGCTCGATGCCCTCCTCGTTCTCTGCCATGTGCGGCAGGCTCTCGATATGCATATCGATTACCGTCGTCGGCCTGACGAAGAGCTCCAGGTCGACGATGTCCATGGTCTCCTTGTCATGGGTCACCCGCAGTGACTGCGTCAGAGCCATGGCCAGGTCCATGGACACGGAGTTGTCGATATCCTCCTCATCGGCGCCCTTGAGCTCCTCCAGGTCATCGTATTGGCCGGCAGCGGGCGCCCCCTTCATCCCGAAGGAGGCAGCGCCATCGACCAGGGCCTTAGCGGCGAACTTGCTGGCGAAGGTGACCGTCTCATCGGTCTCCTCCTCTATCTCATAGAGCTTGTGGGCGGAGATCTCGCCTTCGTTCATGGAAAGCTCTTCAAGCTCCAGGGTGATGTTCAGTTCCTCGGAGAGGTTCTCCATCATCCCCTCCACTGAGCTCTCGACCTCATCGCTGTTCTTCTCATAGACGGAGAGCAGGTCGAACTCCATCTCCAAGGCCGTTCCCATGCCCTCCTCCCATTCCGGGGCCTCGGCGTCGGAGACGTCAGCACCGGCCGGGGAGGCGAACAGCACGGAGGCAAGGGATACGACCATGACCGCGGCCACGATGGCGGCCACCGGTCTGCTACGCCGTCCGCTCCACTCTTTCATGTTTGATTAATCCCTATGCGCGATTTATTTAAAAGGAACGGTTTTCCTTTGCAGCCCCCACGAAAGGGGCCACCTGGCGCTCCCGGGGCGGAGCAAGCCCGGCCGTGCAGCGCTGCGGCGATTCCGCGCCCGGGTCAGAAGTCCACCCTGCGGCTGAGCTCGCGGGGCATGTAGAGGCGCCGGAAGGGCTTGCCCTCGGTCTCAGCGGCGATGCGCCGAGCGAGCGATGGGGCGTCCATCTCCTCGTCCTGGTTCTCGGCTCGTATGTACACCTTGAGCGCCCCGCTCTCCGCCTCCCTGTCGCCGACCACGGCCACGTAGGAGCACCAATCCTGCTTGGCGCGGCGCACCTTCTTGCCCACGGTGGCGTCGCTGTCGTCGATGCCCACGCGGACACCGGCCCTCTCCAGCTCGTCAGCGATCTCCTGGGCCTTGGGCAGGTGCGCCTCCCCCACCGGAAGCAGCCGGAGCTGCTCCGGCGTCAGCCAGACCGGCAGGTGCCCCACCCGTCCCTGGGACTCCATCATCACCGCCGTGTCCAGGATGGTGTAGAGGTACCTCTCGATGGTGCCTATCACCGCGGTGTGGAGGATGATGGGGTGCCTCCTCTCCGCCTCGCTGCCCGCATAGGTTATGCCGAAGCGCTCGGCATTGCCCACATCGATCTGCACGGTGCCGATCTCCCGGGCCCTCTTCATCTGGTCGAGTATATGGTACTCGATGTTTATGGTCCAATAGTAATTGGCGCCCTCAGGGTAGAAGTGGAGCAGCGCCGGCCGGCCATGCTTGCGCAGCAGCCCGAGGATCATCTCCCGGTTCTCCTCATAGGCCTCCCGCGAGGAGAGGTTTATGAGCAGCTCGTACTCCCTGCCGAGGGCCTCCATCTCCGCCAATATCCTCTCGTCGAGGAGCTTGAAGTTCTCCTGCGCCTCGGGCATGTCCTTGCAGACCACGTGCAGGTCGGGCATGTTGAGGCGGCGGGTGCGGAAGCAGAGCATCGTCTCCCCCGACTGCTCGAGCCGGTAGGAGTCGGCCACCTCGAAGGCCCCGAAGGGGAGCTGGCGGTAGCTCATGTTCCAGTTCTTCATCATGGCGAACTGCTGGTGGCAGGCGGCGTAGCGCATGACGAAGCTCTGCTTCCCCGTCTTGACGGTGTAGAGGCGGTCCCCGAACAGGTCGGCATGCTCCTTGACCGGCTCCTCGTCGAGGGAGAACATGTTCGTCCCCCTGACCATGTAGATGGGCAGCCCGAGGTCGTTGACTATCCCGGTGGCGTAGTCGGCCACGAGGTCGAACATCAGCGCCCCGTTGGGGGTGTACGCCATATGGCCCACGTCGCTCATCGCCTCCCATTGTATGCCGAACTTCCGGCAGAGGCGGAGGTATTTGGGCTCCTCGGATATGGCTATCCCCTCCTTCTTCAGCGCCTCCTTGTCCACCATCTCACGGAAGCACTCGCTCCCTCCCCGGTGCTCCGTCACGCCGACCTCCTCGCCTTCCGGGGTGAGGATGAGGAAGCTGCCCTCGGCCTTGCGCTCCTCCTTCACCGCCTTGGGGGCGAAGTCGCGGGACAGCTCCGACAGGGGGTGCCCCTTGCACCTGACGCTGAAGGCCTTGTACCAGCCGAAGGGGGCCCTGGATACCTCCATGCCCCTGGCGGAGATGGCCTCCTCCATGCTCCTCATCATCGAGGTCGCCGCCTTCGGAGACGAAAGATCGTTGCTCAGGTGCGCGTAGGGGTAGAGCATCACCCTCTCGGCCCCGACTCTGGCGGCGGTCTCCATTATGTCATCCACCGCCGCGTCGCAGACCTGCTGCGGATCATCCTCGTCCACGCTCTCCACGGTCAGGAACGCGACCAACGCCTCCTCCATGCGGCCCTCATGCATCGGCGCGGGGATGTCCTCCGCCACCGGGGTCTTCTTCTTGGCCTCGAACTCCATGAAGTCAGCGTGGATGTAGAGTGCTCGCATGGGATCGTTGTCAGATTCAGACTCAGATATTTAAATTGGTTGTAGGTCCAGGATGCCCGCGCCGAGGAAGCTGGAAGCAAGGAATTTTATATCATACCTATGATAGGTGCGTTCGATGAGGAGCCTGCCCTCCATACGTGCCGACCGCAAGGCCGTCGACGCCCCCATTCTCATTCCGGCAGTGGTGCTGGTAGTCTGTTTCCTGATCGTCGCCGGCATAGCGGTGGGGGACAGGATCTCCACCGAGGACGACCCCGGCCCCCGCGTGGCGGCGACCGGGGACACGGTGAAGGTGGACTATGTGGGCAGCTATGCCAATGGCTGGGTCTTCGACACCTCGCTATACGAGGTGGCCGCCGATGAGCGGGTGCCCAAGAGCTTCGAGTTCCAGATGAAGGACGAGGGCCAGTACGAGCCGATGGAGTTCGTCATCGGCGAGGGTAGGCTGCTGCAGAAGTTCGAGACCGCCGTCATCGGCCTCGCCCCCGGGGAGCGGACCACCGTCACCATACCCGCCGCGGAGGGCTACGGCGAGGTCCCCCAGGACAAGCTAGAGAGGCACGACAAGGTCCACGACGTCCCCCTGAGGCAGACGATGAGCCTCTCGCAGTTCGAGGACCATTACGGGGAGGAGGCCAAATCCGGACTGGTCGTCAGCGACCCGTTCTACGGATGGGACGTGATGGTGGAGAGCTTCAAGCCCCACGTCGACGAGGTCATGGTCAAGAACCTGCCCGTGCAGGGAGAGAGGTACTGGGCATACGGGGACCGCGACCAGGGAAGCGGATGGAACCTGAAGGTCATCTCGGTCGGCTCCAAGACCGCCACCCTCGAGCATCAGTTGACCCCCGAGATGGCCAACAGCGTCAAGGGCGTCGACAAGGACGGGGAGTCCTTCTACCTCCATGAGGTCGATGATGGAAGCGTCTGGTTCAAGTACGCCGACGAGAGGGTGGGCCAGGACCTGACCTTCAGCATCACCCTCAAGCAGATCGTCCGCTGATAGTGCCGCCGCGGCGATGCATGGTGGCCGCTGTCATCCTTCGGCCGCCGATGCGCGGACGACTGCCTGGTTAGGATATTGACCGCCTCAGGCGAACCTCTCGAACCTCTCCCTGCCGACCAGGCAGATCGGGCACTTCTCCGGAGGTGCCTCGCGGGCGCAGAGGTAGCCGCAGACGCGGCAGCGGTGGACCGGGTAGGGGAAGGTCGCCCTCACGTCCCCGGGGGCAGCGGAGGCCCCCCCATCCGCTCCCCTCCTTTCCGGCACCGGCCTCAGCTCCTCCTCCCCCCTGAACACCTTCTCCGATACGTAGAGGCCGCAATAACAGGCGCCGAACTCGTCAAGGTCAGGGTCGCGGTAGTCGCAGGGGCAGATTATGTCCCGGTCCTGGTCCTTTTCGCCGAAGGATAGCCGGCAGGGGCAGGAGGGATAGCCGTATCGCTCGCTGTTGACCAACAGGCCCTCCGCCAGGGACCGCAGCGCCTCGGCGTCGGGGTTGAGGCGGTAGCCGCGCGACTCCGCCTCCCTCTTGAGCCGGGCGACGGCGGCGTCCACATCAGCCGCTGTTACCGTCATCGCTCCGCCACCTTCTGTATCTGTTCCTCATTGTAGCCGATGATGACGTCCTTGCCGTCGACCACTATCATCGGGAAGGAGCCGGAGCGGTCATGGCGTCTCATCTGCTCCTGCGCCTTGGCCTTGGAATCTTTGTCCAAAAGGTCCACGAAAACGTACCTGTACCCGACATCCAGGTCCTCGAGCAGCTGCTTGGTCATCTTGCACCAGCGGCAGGTCGACAGGGCGTATAGGACGACGTCGCCGCAGTCCTTGCCATCAACTCGGACGAACTCCATGGATGATGAAGGAGCCGCGAGGCTCTTAACCATGACGGAGCGACGCCCTCCGGCAGATGGGCCGAGCCCAGGGAAGGGAACCGCCCCCGGCAAGCCGCGGGCGGGGCATCGCTGCCGCGACGCCATGACCGCACTCAGGGCCGTATTCAGGAGATGCGCCGGTACTGCTCCAGGGTCTGGGCGGCGACGCCCTCCCAGCTGTAGGTCTTGGCCAGCTCCAGAGCGCGGGCGCCCATCCGCCTCCTCTCCCCATCATCTCCGAGCAGGCGGTTTATCCCCTCCGCCAACGCCGCAGGGTCACGGGGCGGCACCAGCACCCCCGCGTCCTGGACCACCTCTGGAAGCCCGCCCGAGGTGGTGGAGACCATGGCCTTGCCGTGCGACATCGCCTCGGCGGCGGCGATGCCGTAGGACTCGAACAGCGATGGCATGACGTAGAGCGTGCATCGGTCCAGTAGGCGGTCGCGCTCCTCCTCGCTGACGTATCCCAGCAGCTCCACCCGGTCCTCCACGCCCAGGCGGCGGGCCTGCCGGCGGAGCCGCTTCATCTCCGGGCCCTTCCCGCAGATCTTCAGCGGCATATCCACATCGCGCATCGCCTGCAGCAGGTACTTCAGCCCCTTGGTGGCCACCAGCCTCCCCACGAAGAGCAGGAAGCCGTCCTCCTCCCCGGAGACCTCCGCCGGCATGTGCACGCCGTTCTTGATGACGTCCATCCTCTCCTCCGGCACGCCCTTGGCGGCCAGCTCTTTGCGGATATAGTCGCTGATGCAGGTCACCTCGTCGTACTCACGGAGCTTGGGGAGGAAGAGGCGGTCGTTGGCCAGCGACCCCGCCCGCTGCAGCAGGCCCTCCCCCTCGCCGTATGAATTGTGCCAGGTGAAGACCTTGGGGCCGTCGTGGGCGCTCATGCCCTTGGTGTAGGAGGGCGCCCAGCGGTAGTGGAACTCGACCACGTCGGGGTCTAATTCGCGCAACGCCTCATCCAGTCCTTTGGAGGTGACGTAGGGGGGGTTGTACGAGCCGTAGAACCGGGACTCCAGGCGGAGGATGTCATATCCCTCGCCCCGCTCCTCCCTCTCCGTGCCCGGCAGCTGCGACGTTATTATCGTCACCTCGTTGCCCTTACCCAGCTGGGAGCATATGTTGTGCACGCGGTGCTCAATGCCCCCGCGGAAGGGGTAGAAGTAGGGGTTGACATGGGCTATCCTCATGCTGCCCACCCCGATGAGGCCGGGCACAGACCCTGTCCAGGGCCGCAGGTCTTAGCTCTCGCGTCGGCTGTCGATGGCATGGGAACGTCCAGTGAACAGGCGAACGACTAATTAAATCTCCGCCTCAGCGCAGGGGGGAGATGCTGTTGTAGATGTTCTGCAATCGGCGGTAGTAGCCGCCCCTCTGCCTCTCGGCGTTGCTCTCGATGGCGTACTCGTAGAGGGATATGAGCCTCTCGGTGTTGGCATCGATCGAGTAGCTCTCCGCGGTGCGGCGGGCGTTGGCCCTCAGCGATGCCGGAGCGTCAAGGCAGGCGCCCATCGCCTCGGCGCAGGAACGGGCGTCGTCCTCGAAGAGGTAGCCGTTGTGCCCGTGGCTCACCGCCTCCTTCAGGGCGCGGTAGTTGATGGCCGCCACCGGAAGGCCGCAGGCCATGGCCTCGTTGACCACCAGGCCCTGGGTCTCGAACTTGGATGCGATCACCGAGGCGTCGTCCGCGGCGTAGTAGCGCCGCAGGTCCTCCAGGGGGACGTAGCCGGTGAAGACCACCCGGTCCTGCAGGCCCATGGACCTCACCATGTTCTTGAGCTTGCCCTCGGCGGGGCCGCTGCCGACCAGGACCAGGGCCACATCGTCGTCGGTGTGCGCCATCGCCCTCACCACCAGCTCGATGTTCTTCTCGTAGGACATGCGGCCCACGTGCACCAGGACCCTCCTGTCTTCCAGGCCCAAGCGCCGCCGCAGGTCCGAGGCGTCCACAGCGGGGTTGAAATGGTCGGTGTCTATGCCCACCGGGATCGTCTCCAGCCTCCTTATGCGCGGCGCCCTCCGCCGCAGCTCCTCACCGATGGCGTCGGTGAGGGTGATGACCGCGTCGGCGTTGTGCAGCAGGGTGCGGAAATAGAACCAGATGAGGTTCTCGGTGACGTTCGAGTCCAGGTTGAAGGGCGAGTAGTACTTCAGAGCCTCGGTCATCATGGTGTTGAACGAGACCACGAAGGGAAGGTTCAGGCTGCGGCTGACGACGAGGCCCCGCATGCCCATTATGAGCTGGCCCTGGCTGTGGATGAGGTCGACGTCCAGCTCACGGATGATCTGCATCTTGTTGGAGGGGAAGATGGGGACGTAGTAGCCGGGGTAGGGGCGGCATTCCCAGGCGGGGAAGTAGACGGTGCCCTCCTCGCGGAGCTCCTCCTTGCCGGGGTCGGGGGCTATGACGATGACCTCGTGCCCCTTGCTCTCCAACGCCTTCTTGGCATTGACCACCGCAGTCACCACCCCGCCCGGGGAGGGCAGGTAGCTGTCGGTGGTCATCGCTATGCGCAATCTAACATCCCTCCCGATCGCAGAAGGGCGGCCCATCCGTCATCCAGACACTGAAAGGCTTAGACTGAGATATTGTTTTCGCCCCTCCTCCGCTCAAGCGGAAGCACCCCCTCTGCCCATCCCCCTCTTGCGGCGATAGCTCTCCGCGAAGGAGATGGCGATGAGGGCCGCCACGAAGGCCAGGGTGTAGGTCTGCGCCGCCCCGCTGCTGAACAGGGCGAAGAAGAAGCCGCTCATCGCCAGTATCAGGCCGTATTTGGCGAAGGCCCCGCCCAGAAGATAGCCGAACGCCCTCCGGTAGGTCCAGGTGTCTATCATGCTCACGAAGGCCCCGGCGAAGGGTATCATCGGCGCCACCCGGTTCACCAGCAGCAGCCTCTCATCGCCGACGATGAGGAAGTTGACGTAACGGGTCGCCAGCGTCTGGACGCGTTTGGGGACCTTCACCCTCTCCACCACCAGGTAGAGGGACGTCATGCCGATGAACTCCCCCGCCAGGAGGGTAACCATGATGGCGAGCCCCCATTCCAGCGACGGGTCGTACATGAAGGCGATGACGGTGAAGAGCTCAGGCAGCGTGGGGAAGATCAGCGCATCGATGATGAACACTATCATCACGCACAGGAGTATGCCCCACCATCCGTACGGGCCGAATATGTCGTAGACGAACTGCCCGATGTCGACCATCAGCGCTTGCCCCTCATCCTCTCGCTCTTGATGTCGATGGCCTTGCGGTAGACCTCCAGCAGCCTGTCGGCGCAGGACTCCAGGGAAAACCTCTCCGCGGTGCGGCGGGCGTTGGCCCTCATCGCCCCGTCAGCGCTCAGGCAGTCCTTCATCGCCCGGGCGCAGGACTCCACATCGTCGTCGAAGAGGAAGCCGTTGTGCCCGTCGACCACCGTCTCCAGGAGGGCGCGGTAGCCGATGGCGGCCACCGGCACGCCGCAGGCCATGGCCTCGATGACCACCAGGCCTTGGGTCTCGAACTTGGACGCGATCACGAGGCCGTCCGCCGCCGCGTAGTACTTGTGCAGCTCCTCGTAGGGCACGTAGCCGGTGAAAACCACCCTGTCCTCGATGCCGAGCTCTTCGACGAGCGACCTCACCATCGGCTCGGCCGGCCCGCTGCCCACCATCATCAGCACCACGTCCTCCTCCATATGGCGCATGGCATTCAGCACCAGCTCCATGTTCTTCTCGTAGGAGATGCGGGCCACGTGCAGCATAACCCTCTTCCCTTCCACGCCGAAGCGCCGGCGCACCTCGCTGCCGTCTATGTCCAAGGCGAACCGCTCCAGCTCGATGCCGATGGGCACCGTCTCCAGCAGGCGGATGTCGGGGGCATGCTGCAGCAGCTCCCGGCCGATGGCGTCGGTGAGGGTGGTGACGGCGTCCGCCCGGTGCAGCAGCACGCGGAAATACACCCAGAACAGCTTCTCGGCCAGGTTCCACTCCAACGGTATGGGGGAGTAGTACTGCATGGCCTCGGTGACCATGGTGTTGAACGACACCACCACCGGAAGGCCGAGATGCCGTCCGGCGAGCATCGCCCTCACCGCCATGGTCAGCTGGCCCTGGGAGTGTATCAGGTCCACGTTGAGGTTGCGGATTATCTCCATCTTGTTGGAGGGGAATATGGGGACGAAATAGCCAGGATAGGAGGGGAAACGGCAGGCGGGGAAGTAGACGGTCCCCTCCTCCCGCTGCTCCTCGTTCCCCGGGTCCGGGGCGATCACCACCACCTCGTGGCCTTTGGCCTCCAATCCTTTCTTCGACATCGTCACCGCTGTCACCACCCCGTCCCGGGTGGGCAGATAGCTGTCGGTAATCATCGCGATCCTCATGGTAAGTCCTCAGAGCAGAAGTGCGAGCTTCTGCAGAATCTCCTCCGGGCCCCTGCCCAAAATCCTGAGCTCCGCCCCGCCCGGCATCCCGGTCTCCAGCACCACGTCCGGGAAGCCGTCGCAATGCGATATGGCGTCGTCCATCCCGGCGGCGAGCGAAAGGGCGGGCCCGCGGTGGAAGGCCGAGACCGTGAGGCCCAGCTCCTCCATGAGGTCCAGGCGGTCCTCGTCGTGGGCGAGCTTGAGTCCGGCCCGCATCTCCGGGTCCCTCCCCATGGCCGCCAGCACCGCCTCCGCCATGTCCCCGGCGGCTCCGAAGGCCGCCGCTCCGCCACGGGTCCGCCCCCGCACGGCCATCAGGGGAGGCTCCAGGCCGGCGACGTCCTCCGGGCCGCGGGCGAAGGGCAGGGCGAAGGCGGCGTTGCCGCCCCCATCGGGCAGCCAGTCTGCCGGCAGCGTCTCCTCCAGGCGCGTTATGAAAACCCTTAGCCGCTGCAGCACCTCCACGGCGGCGGCGTTGCGGCGGAGCTCGACGAGCGGCTCCACCAGCGCCACCCCCCGGCCCACCGGGTACATCGCCGCGATGGAGCCCTGGATGGACTCACGGGCGGCGAGCACCGCCTTTATGACGTCCATCCCCTTGGCCAGGTTGGCCGCCATGTATGCCGAGAGGACGCATCCTCCGCCATGCCCCGCCGGCGGCAGCCGCGGGTACCTCAAACGGGTGAACTCCGAGGAGTGGTAGAGGTAGTCGACGACGTCCTGGGAGTCGATGTGACCCCCCTTCAGGTAAACACTGGTCCCCTGCGATCCGATGATCTCGCAGGCGGTCATGGCGTCCTCCCCGTCGACTATCTCCATCCCCGCCATCGCCTCCGCCTCATGGCGGTTGGGGGTGACGATGTCGCAGATCGGCAGCAGCCGGTCCATGATGGCCTTCGTCAGCCCTTCCGCCCCGAGGCTGTCGCCAACGCCGGCGACCAGCACCGGATCGACGACCAGCGGCATCCCCCTTCCGCCGAGGACCTCCGCCACCGTCTCCACGCTCTCAGGGAGGTAGAGCATGCCGGTCTTGGCGGCGCCTATGTCCACATCCTCGAGAACGCTCTCCATCTGGGCCCTCAGCATCCACGGCTCCACCGCGTGGATGCGGTCCACCGCGGTGCTGCTCTGCGCAGTGATGGCGGTGATGGCGCAGCAACCGTGCACCCCCAGGGAGGCGAAGGCCTTGAGGTCAGCCTGTATGCCCGCGCCGCCCACCGAGTCCGAGCCAGCCACGGTCAGGGCCTTGTACATGCTCCCGGTAATGGCGCCGGGGTTAATATTGCCATCGTTCCGGCCATGCGGACCAGCCTCCGCCCGGCCGTCATCATGTTTAAATACATCTCAACAGTTCGAAAGGCAGATGAAAGCCTCAAGCTGCCATTTCGTCCTCAGCGGAGAATCGGACTACAAGCACCTGGCCAAGGTCTTCCCCGACCTTCTCGGTCTGTTCCTCAAGGAGACCGGCCAGATGCCAGAGGACGAGGAGGTCCTTCACATGTTCATCGAGCTCAACGTCAGCGACCTGGAGAGGAACCTCAAGCCCGAGGGCTACAACCGCAAGGGCAGGATGAGGATGATATTCCCCATGGACCGCAAGGAGTTCTACATCCGCAGCACGTCCAAGCCGACGGAGGTGGCGCGGGTGGGCGAGCGGATAAGCGAGGTGCTCAGCGCCGCGGGCATCGAGCACGAGGTGGAGCACGACACCGTCAACGGCGTCCGTTAGCCGAGCAGTTTCTCCCAGGCGGCATCGATGAGGCGCTTGGCCTCGTCCACCGCCGACTCCCTTCTCATGACCCGGTCCAGGCACTCGGTGGCCTGGACGGTGACGCACTGCGGCGCCGTGCCGCCGTAGGACCTGCGCCTCTTCACGCACTCCTCCACGCTGATCATGTCCAGCACGTCCTCCTCGATCATGTCGGAATAGGAGCGCAGCCGCTCCAGGCCGAGGTCCTCCAGCCGCAGGCCGGCGGAGATGCATTCCCGCACCGCGGTGGCGACGACCTCATGGGCCTGACGGAACGGCATCCCCTTCATCACCAGGTAGTCGGCGAGGTCGGTGGCGTTGATGAAGCCCTCATCGCTCATCTCCCGCATGCGGGCGGTGTCGAAGCTCAGCGTGGCCATCATCCTCTCCGTCATGTCCAGCGATGACAGCACCGAATCCAGCGCCCACATCGCCGGGGCCTTGTCCTCCTGCAGGTCACGGTTGTAGGCCATCGGCAGGCCCTTGAGGGCGATCAGCAGCGAGGAGAGTGCGCCAGCGGCGCGGCCGGAGCGGCCGCGCACCAGCTCGGCGACGTCCGGGGTCTTCTTCTGCGGCATTATCGAGGATCCAGTGGAGTAGGACTCGTCCATCTCCACGAAGCCGAACTCCGGGGAGGACCATATCACCAGCTCCTCGCACAGGGATGAGAGGTGCAGGGCTATGGTCGTGGCGCAATAGACGGCATCGAGCACGAAGTCACGGTCGCTCACCGAGTCCATGGCATTGTCGCTCGGAGCGCTGAACGCCAGCAGATCGGCGGTCTGGCGGCGGTCGATGGGGTAGGTGGTCCCCGCCATCGCCGCCGAGCCCAGCGGGCACACGTTGATGCGGCGGAAGGCGTCCATGAGACGCTCGGCGTCACGGTCCAGGCGGAAGGCGTGGGCCATCAGGTGGAATCCC
Source organism: Methanomassiliicoccaceae archaeon (assembly GCA_003550345.1). GTDB lineage: Archaea > Thermoplasmatota > Thermoplasmata > Methanomassiliicoccales > Methanomethylophilaceae > PWHV01. The sequence goes on along the minus strand of PUJZ01000096.1, from coordinate 523 downwards.
AGCGACACCGGCTGAGCGTGCTGCATGTGGGTGTACCCTGGCATGACGCTGTCGGCCTCCGCCTCGGCCCGTTTGATGAGCGTCCTCTGCAGGAGCGAGACCGAACTCACCATGCTCAGCACCGCGTCGCGGAGGTACATGCGGAAATCGGTGGCTATCTGGTCATTGCGGCTGCGGGCGGTGTGGAGCATTCCGCCGCTGGGGCCGACGATCTCCGTCAGGCGCTGCTCGATGTTGGTGTGGACGTCCTCCAGCGAAGCATCCAGCTCCAGCCTGCCGTCCTCGATGTCACGCAGTATGGTCTTCAACGCCCCGCTTATGAGCTGGACGTCGTCAGCCGGAAGCACCCCCGTGGCCCCCAGCATGCGTACATGGGCCAGGGAGCCCATCACATCGTAGAAGGCCAGTCTCGAGTCGTTGTCCAATGAGGAGCTGAACGCCAATACGGAATCGTCCATGCCCCTCTCGAAACGGCCGGACCATAATGCCTTCCTGCCCATCTTCACCCCTTCCTGCGCTTCTT
>PUJZ01000047.1 GCA_003550345.1 Methanomassiliicoccaceae archaeon | reverse complement strand
CCGCCGCTGTGCTTTATCCGCAGCAGGTCATCGTCGAGGGAGGCCCTCATATCAACCCTCACAGGGTCATCGGGCTCCGGGACGTTTCCGACGAACGCCAGGACCCCGGTGAACAAAGTAACCGTAATCCCCAGGATGAGTACGTTCGCCAATATCTCGGATACGCCTCTCCGGTCCCTGCCCTTCCGCTTGGGCTTAGTATGAAGGCCTTTCATCGACACTCCGTCTACATCTGATTAACTAGCTTTTTGCTTTTATATAGACCTATCGTTTGAACCCGGAGTCCAGTCATCTACGCGGTCGTCCGGTGAGAAGAGCGGTCCCGCGGCGAGGGCGCCCGATGATGCCCGGTTCACGAGCTTGCCCCTCCTGGCCGAAGGCCTTCTTCGTTTATCGGCCCGCATCCCGGGGCGGCCATCAGGCAGTGGAGCGGTGAGCGTCCCGCCCCGTGATGCGACCTCGTAAACTCCAGGCAGGAAAAGCATCTTCGTGGGGGCAAGGGGGATTCGCGGTCGATCATCAGGGCGTGAATATGGTGAGCTGATAGGTCTCGCTGACCTGGTTCCCTGCCGCGTCCGTGGCGGTGATCACCACTGTTCTGAGGCCGTCGCTGGCATCGGGAGTGAGCTCGACCGTCCATGTCTCACTCCCGGCTTCGCCATCGAATTCCTCATCTTCATGGCCTCCGGCAACGAAAAGCTCGGTGAAGTTGCCCACCACGGATTCGACATCCTTGTCCATGACCCTGACCGTGAACGTGACGAGGTCGCCGCTCGCTATCCTGCCGTCGCCGCTGTTCTCCCCTTCGACCTTGAAGTTGATTATCGTGGGCGGGATGTTGGCGTCGGTGCGCAGCGTGATCGACCATATTACGTTGCTCTGGTCGATGTAGGCTATGCCCACCTTCAGTGCGGAGGGCTGGTACGGTGAGGTCTCATCGAAGAGCCCTGCGTTCGCGCTGAAGTTGAAGTACCAGGACGACCCCACAGACCAGGGGCCGCTCCATTGGGCGCCTCCCGGTGACTGGGTGCCGTAGGACAAAGGCACGAACCTGGTGAGGCCGTCGGCCACGATCTTGATCCGCGTCATCTCATCATCGTCAGGCAGCGTGCTCCCGCCGCCGTGCTTTATCCGCAGCAGGTCATCGTCGAGGGAGGCGCTCATCTGCACATTGGCCGAGTCGTCGGGCCCGATGCTGACCACGAAGGCCAGCACTCCGGCGAAGAAGACCACTGTTATTCCTATTACGAGTATGTTCGCCAGTATCTCGGATACGCCTCTCCGGTCCCTGCCCTTCCTCTCGGGCCTCGAATGAAAGCCTTTCATCGACACTCCGTCAACGCTTGGATATTCAGCTTTCTGTCTTTATATAGAACTATCGTCAGGACCCGGTATCCAGTCATTCTCGCAAGCGGGCTGTCAGCCAAGCGAGCTCCCGCCCCAGGTCCTTGATGATGCTCAGGTTCCGGGGTTCGCCCTCAAGGTCGGAGGGGCCCTCGGCGGTGAGCACCGCGCATTCCGAGGACGGGCAGACCACCATCTGGCAGTCGAGCAGGAAGTTGACCAGCTCGGCATGCGCCATCATCCCGCCTCTGGAGCCCTGCACCACCATCACCGCGCCCGCCTTCCTCCTCAGCCGCTGCCCCCCGTAGCGGGAGCAGAGGCCGGCCCTCTCCATGAATATCTTCATCTGCGATGTCACCGACCCGAAGTAGACCGGCGAGGCGAGAATTACGGCGTCGGCGTCGTACATGCTCTGCAGGTAATCGTTGAAGCGGTCGTTCTCGTTGATGCAGCGGCCGTCCTTGCGCAGGCGGCAGGACATGCAGGCGTTGCAGGGCAGCAGCTCATCGTCGTATATCTGCAGCTGCTCGGTCTCGTAGCCGCTCTTCTCCAGCTCATCGAGCAGGGTGCTGAGGGCGGAGGAGGTGTTGCCGATGAGCCTCGGGCTGCCGTTAACGGCTACTATCTTCATCCGGGCGGTGAACGGTTTCCGCTTATTTAATTGAGGGCTTCATCAGCATCATCTGAGGCATGACCGGGGCCGCCCTTCGGCAATCGATCCGCAAAGGAGTGGGCGCGTGCCTGCGGGTCATGCCTTGAGGGGCGCCTTCGCCGTCGTCCCCTTGCCCTCCGAGCCGCTCTGAAGCCCTCTCGCCACAGGCGTCCGCCGCCGGGATGTAATTTTAATAAACGTTGTCCCCATTAAGAGGGGAGGCGTTACAATTGCTGCGAATTGAAGACCTGCATGTTGAGGTCGATGGCAGGGAGGTGCTCTCCGGCGTGGACCTGGAGGTCCCCGCTGGGCACACCTGTGTGCTGTTCGGGCCCAACGGCTCGGGGAAGTCGACGCTGCTGCACACCATCATGGGCTTCGGCCAGTACGAGGTTACCAAAGGCAGGATCCTCTTCCTCGGCCGCGATGTCACCCACTTGCCGATACACGAGAGGGCGAGGATGGGGATGGGGATAATGCTGCAGAGGCCCCCCAACATCGTCGGCCTGAGGCTCAACGACCTGGTGGTCGCCGCCGGCGATGGCCACCTCGACACCGAGGAGACCGCCAAGGCGCTGAACATGGACAGGTTCCTGGAGAGGGACATCAACGTGGGCTTCTCCGGGGGGGAGATAAAGCGCTCCGAGCTGCTGCAGCTGAGCATGCAGGAGCCCTGCTTCTTCCTGCTCGACGAGCCGGAGTCGGGCGTGGACATGGAGAGCATCGACCTGGTGGGCAGGAAGATCCACAGCATGCTCTACGACAAGAAGGGCTGCGGCTGGGAGAAGGGCGACCGCAGCAAGTCGGCGTTGGTGATCACCCACACCGGCAAGGTGCTCGACTACATCGACGCGGACTGCGCCTATGTGATAAGAGGGGGCAGGATCATGTGCTCCGGCAGGCCGCGGGACATACTGAGGGACATCCAGGAGAGGGGCTACGGGGAGTGCATAAAATGCCGGATGGTCAAGCTTTGAGGAGGAGGGCGGAGGAGGCGCTGAAGAGGAAGGGCGCCTTCGGAAGGGACTACGACCTGGACGAGTTCGAGCCCGGCAGCAGCGAGGGGGACACCTACGAGACCCTGGAGGACATCACCCCCGAGCAGAAGCAGACCATGATGAACGTGGGCGTGCTGCCCAGCGCGGAGGAGCGCTCCGGCAGCCTGGTCTACGTGGACAACGCCGTGGTCCACCAGAGCTCCGCCGACCAGGGCATGGAGCTCCTGCCCACCCTGGACGCCATGGAGAGGTACGATTGGCTTTCGGACTACTCCTGGAGGGCGGTGCCGGTGGACAAGGACAAGTACACCGCCCGCGCATACCTGGAGGGCGCCAACGGGTACTTCATCCGCGTGAAGGCGGGGAGGAAGGTGGAGTTCCCGGTGCAGACCTGCATGATGATCGACACCGAGAAGCGCACCCAGCACACGCACAACATAATCATAGTGGAGGAGGGGGCGTCGCTGGACATCATCACCGGCTGCGCCACCAGCTCCCATGCCAACGAGTCCCTGCACCTGGGGATGTCGGAGATCTACGTGCTCGACGGCGGCTCGCTCAGCTTCTCCATGATCCACAACTGGGGCGAGAAGACCGGCGTCAGGCCCCGTACCGGGGTGGAGCTGGGCAAGGAGGCCAGCTTCGTGAACAACTACGTGATCATGAAACCGGCCGGCTCGGTGCAGAGCTACCCCACCTGCCAGCTCAACGGCGAGGGGGCGGCGGCCAAGTTCAACAGCATAGCGATATCCCATCCCGGGTCGGAGATAGACCTCGGCTCGCAGGTGATCATGAACGCGCCTCACAGCGCGGCGGAGATACTCTCCCGCAGCATCACCCTGGGAGGGGAGATGATCGCCCGCGGCAGGCTGGTGGGCAACGCCCCGGACATCCGCGCCCACCTGGAGTGCCGCTCGCTGATAATGTCGGAGGAGGGCAGGACCCTGGCCATACCCGAGCTCGAGGCAATGTACCCTGACGTGGAGATGACCCACGAGGCGGCGGTGGGCAAGATAGCCCGCGAGCAGGTGGAGTACCTGATGGCCCGCGGCCTCGACGAGGACGAGGCGGTGGGCATGATAGTCCGGGGCTTCCTCGAAGGGAGCATACGCGGCCTCCCGGAGAGCCTGCGCCAGGAGATAGACGACGCGGTGAGCATGGCCAACCTGGGCAATTGATCATAGCTCGATGAATGTCAGAAGGTTGCCGTCGTCATCGCTGAGCACCGCCGTCAGCCCCAGCTCCCCCCTCTCCGGAGGCTGCACGAAGACCACCGCCTCGTCGACGAGGCGGCGGTGTAGGTCGTAGATGCTGGAGGTGCTGATGTACAGTCCGGTGTCCCCTCCTGCCCATTCCTCCGGGGAGAGCTTGAGCATGATGAACTGCCCGCCGCAGCGCAGCATCGCTTTGTCCTCCGTCTCGCTCAGCGGCTCCATCAGCAGGGTGTCGCGGTAGAACTCGATGGCCGCTTCCAGGTCGGACACCCTCACCGTGCCCATCACCAGGCCGGTGGGCCTCCCCTCGTCGGTGTAGTAGAACTCGCCCCCCTGCGGGTCTCCTAGAGGCATGCGGTATGCATCGGCCCAGGCCGATATACCGTTTTCTGCCCTCTTCCCCCCGGAAGGGCATCCCTGGCCCCGCGGTGGTACATTAACGCCGTAAATATCATATCCTCGATGCCGATACACCACCGTTCGACATGACACCCGCCAAGCCCATGGTGAAGAGCGAGGACTTCAAGCTAAACGAGAGCCTGGACAGGATCAAGCATGTGATCATCGTCATGAGCGGCAAGGGGGGCGTGGGCAAGAGCACCGTCGCCAGCAACCTGGCCCTGGGCCTGGCGATGGCCGGGCATCCCACCGGCATCATGGACCTGGACATCCACGGGCCCAACGTCCCCAAGATGCTGGGCCTGGAGGGGGAGAGGCTGGTCAGCGAGGACGGCGCCCTCATCCCGGTGGAGCTGCCCCCGCGCCTCAAGGTTATGTCCATGGCATTCCTCCTCAAGGACGAGGACTCCCCGGTGATATGGAGGGGCCCGGTGAAGATGGGCGCCATACGGCAGTTCTTGGGTGACGTTCGCTGGGGCGATTTGGACTTCCTGGTCGTGGACCTCCCCCCCGGCACGGGGGACGAGCCGCTGACCATCATGCAGCTCATCCCCCGGGCCGACGGCGCGGTGGTGGTCACCACCCCGCAGGATGTGGCCCTGCTCGACAGCCGCAAGTCCATCAACTTCTGCAAGCAGATGGGGGTCCCCGTGCTGGGGGTGGTGGAGAACATGAGCGGCATGGCCTGTCCCCATTGCGGCGGGGCGGTGGAGGTGTTCAAGCAGGGCGGAGGGGAGAGGGCCGCCGCCGAGATGGGCGTCCCCTTCCTGGGCAGGCTGCCTCTGGACGCTGATATCGCCCAGCGGGGCGACAGCGGCCAGCCCCTGGTCACCGACGGCGGCGGATCGGGCGGCAAGGCGATGACGGCCATCGTCGACCGCCTGCGCCAGCAGCTCTTCTAGGCACAGAACATTATTTCTGCGTCGACGTCCCTCCAGAAGGCATGAAGGTGGGAATTGTCACCGAGGGGGACGACCTGACGTCCTTCGTGGCCGAGGACTTCGGACGCGCGCCCTATTTCCTCATCGTCGACGCCGAGACCATGGACTACGAGGTGGTGGAGAACGAGTACAAGGACGCCGCCGAGGGCGCTGGGATGCTGGTGGCCGATGCCATCATCGGCCTGGGGCTGGATGCGGTGATCGTGGGCGGCATCGGGCCCCATGGCTACGACCGCCTGACACAGGCGGGCATCACCGTCTCCTTCGACGAGGACGGCCCCGCTGAGAGGGCCCTGTCCGATTTCCTCAGAAGACGTGAGAGGATGAGGAAGCGTCAGTGACGGGCGGGCTTCCGTCGAAGCGTCCACATCGGGCGGTCCGCAGGCGGCTGGAAAGGCTTAACGCCGAAGTGGATAGTTTTTTTTACAATCAGCGCTTTCCCAGGTTAACCCCGCAGCCGGGGGGGATGCTGGAGCCTTGGATTGATGATTTCGGCCACCGATGATGGGATGCCGGCAGCCACCCGAGGGCGCGCCGTCGGTTGACGGGCTCGGTTCAAGCTCATGGATTCCGCAACTCAGAGACGCTTAGCAGGTGAGAAGAGCCATGGATGAAGGGACTTCTTTCAAAGAACCGGCCGGGGGCAGGTGGACGATCGTCATCGCGGGGATACTCATCCACCTCTGCTTGGGCTCCATATACGCCTACGGGGTGCTGAGGAACCCGCTGCAGGATCACTTCGTGTCCCTGGGCCTGCAGCCCAGCGCCATGGAGATGACCTGGCCCTTCATCGTCTTCCTGGCCTTCTTCTCGATAACCATGCCGTTGGCGGGCCCCTACATCCAGAAGCTGGGGCCCATGAAGGTGACGATGATCGGCGGCACCCTCTGCGGCCTCGGCTGGATCGCGGCCTCCTTCGCCACCTCCCCGCTTATGCTCATACCGCTGTACGGGATGATCGGCGGCATAGGGGTCGGCATCGCCTACGGCGCCCCCATCGCCGCATCGGGGTTGTGGTTCCCCGACAGGCGAGGCCTGGCGGTGGGACTGACCGTCCTCGGCTTCGGATTCTCCTCCGCCGCCATCACCTATTCCAGCAGGTTCCTGCTGGACAGCGGCTGGGAGATAATGAGCATACTCCAGCTCTTCGGCGTGGTCTTCATATTGGCCAGCATTCTGCTGTCCCTAAAACTGAAGTTCCCCCCGTCGGGATGGAAACCGGCGGGCGGGACCATGGCCGCGGCCGGGCCTGTAGGCCCCAGCCTCACCCGCGACAAGATGGTGAAGACCACCGCGTTCAAGGGCCTGTGGATATGCTACACCATCGGCGCCCTGGCCGGCCTGACCGCGATAGGCATCTCCGGCCCGGTGGGGGAGGAGGTCTTCGCCAACGCCGGCCTGAGCCCGGAGTCCTCCAGCGCCCTGATATTCACGCTCATCCTGCCCTTCGCCATATTCAACGGCATCGGCAGGCCCATATTCGGCGCCCTCACCGACAAGTTCTCGGTGAGGAACACCGCGGCCGTGACCTTCCTCCTCATAATAACCGCCTGCCTGGTAATGTACCTGGGCTACAGCAGCGTCTGGGCGTACATATTCGCGTTCAGCATACTCTGGGGCTGCCTGGGCGGATGGCTGGCAATCGCGCCGGCGGCGACGGCGACCCTGTTCGGCGCCAAGGAGAGCGCCAAGAACTACGGCCTGGTGTTCACCGCCTACGGCGCCGGGGCGATAATCGGCGGCATAATCTCCGCCCAGGCCCGGGACCTGCTGGCCTCGTTCCAGCCCTTCTTCATCGTGGTGGCGTTGCTGGGGGTCGTCGGCATAGCGGTGGTCTACACCATGCTCTGGCCTCCGCAGGCCGAGCCTGAATGAGCCGGAGCGCGGAACGCGGTACTGTTCAGAAGGGAAAGGGAAGGAGGGGGCCTGCGGCCCCCTTTTGGTCTGGACTAGCCCTTGTACTTGGCGTGGGAGTAGTCAGTGTCCCGGGACATCAGCGGGTTGGGCCCGAGCTGGCGCAGGTCGGATATGAACTCGTTCACCACCTGGGCATAGGCCTCCGGCTCCTCGGGGTTCACCCATTCCACCCGGAAGCGGTGGCCATCGAGCCCCATCTGGTCCAGGAGCAGCTTGATAAGCTTCATGCGGGTCATGGTGCGCAGGTTGCCGCTCTTGAAGTGGCATTTGGTGGGCTTGCCCCCCATCAGCAGCACCCCGTCGGCGCCCCTGCTCACCGCTTTCAACACCCAGTTGGGGTCGACCCTGCCCGAGCACAGGGTCCTGATGATGCGGAAGTCCGGGTCTATGGGGATCCCCGCCGCGCCGGCGGCATCGGCCGCCTGATAGGCGCACCAGTGGCATGCGAACACCAGGGCGTTGGTCCGGTCGGGGGATATGCGGTCCAGGAACGCCTGCAGCTGGGCCTCCATCTGGTCGTTGGAGTACACCGTCATGTCCATGGCGTCCACCGGGCAGGACGTCACGCATACGCCGCATCCCCAGCACTTCTCCGGGTCGATGTAGGCGACATTCTTCACCTGCCCGTAGGGGTCGGGCACCATGCTGATGGTGTCCTTGTCGCATACCGTGTAGCATATCTCGCAGCCGCTGCATCTGGTCTCGTCCACCAGCGCATAGACCTTGCTGGAGGCCCGGGTGGCCAATATGTCGGCCATCCCCATGGCGAACTGGTCCCTCGCCTTGGCGCGGGCCTTGGCGGGGTCCCCCTCATGTATGGACGAGATCTGCTCGCGGATGTTCACCGCGTTTACCAGGTAGCGGTTGATGCCGGCCTCACCGGCGGCCTCCCTGAACTCCTCGAGATGCTTGTCGGGGGCGCAGGTGGCCAGCAGGATCCTGTCGAGGTCGTGGTCCGCGATGTCGTCCTTCAGCTGCTGGAGGGAGCCTTCGCCGCAGAGCTTGGGGTCCCTGCGCAGCAGGACCGTCTCCGGGAACTCCTCGGCGAAGGCGGCCAGGTCATCGAAGTCGAACCTGTCGCAGAGGCCGCTGCTGTGGCATTCGCATAGGTACACGCCGACCCTGTCACCGGGGGCCGGTGACTCCCCGGGAGGGTTCATGCCCTCCACAGGCCGTGGATGTTGCAGTACTCCCGGGCGCTGACCTTCTTGGCGTCGGCGCAATCGAAGAAGGCCTCCGGGTCCTGTCCGGGCTCCAGGAACTTCTTGCAGGAGTCGTCGCCGTCGAGTATCTCTACCATCATGATGTAGTGCTCGTCCTCCATCGGATGGGGGACGTCGCCGACCTTGACCAGGGCGCCTCCGTCCTTCTCCTCGATCACTGGAACGTGCTTCTCCAAGCCCTTGTCAGAGGTCTTCTCCTCCATCAGGGCCATCTCGATGTCGCAGCAGCTCATCTTCCCCGGCCCCCCGTCGAGCACTTCGACCAGGTTGCCGCACTTCTCGCATAGGTATATCTCGTTCCTAGTTGCCATATCGTCTGCCTCCTTATGTATGACTGTCCTCGGGCGATCCTGTTGGGGCACAAGACTGGCCCTCAGCCCCTCAAAGGATCGCTGCGGACAGATTGTGGTTGACGGCATAAATAAATGACCTTGCAACAACCTTTCATAAACCATTTATCGCATTGCTGTTATTCCCGGGCATGAAGATCCTAGCCATTGACGGAAGCACCCGCCGCGGGGGATACACGTCCCAGGCCTTGGACGTGGTGCTCGAGGAGGCCCGGAGCAGGGGGCACGATGTGGAGCTGGCCCGCCTCGCCGACCTCAGTTTCGAGGACTGCCGCGGCTGCCGGCAATGCCACCAGGCCGGAGCCTGTGTGCTCGACGACGACATGGGCGGGCTGCTGTCTTCGATGGAGGGGTCGGACCACGTCATCATGGCCAGCCCCATATACATGGGCTCGGAGACCGGCTTGTTCAAATGCTTCATCGACCGGCTGTACTCACTGCTATCGCCGGTGGAGGGGGGCGGCTTCGAGAGCCGGCTCCCTCCGGGGAAGGCGGCCACCGTGATGCTGGTCTGCGGGTCCCCGGAAGGGCATATCGTGTACCATTACCTGACCAACCGCTACACCAGCATAATGAAGGGGCTCCTCGGCATCGAGGACCTGAGCGCCTTCATCGTCCCAGGGACCTCCAGGCTGGATTCGGTGGAGGAGTCCTCCAGCCTGCAGCAGAACCTCGAGACGGTCAGGGAAAGGTTGTGAGCGTGGCGATGGAGGAAGAAGGCTTCGAGACCGTCAGGCTGATGCCCCTGCTGTCGAACCCGGCGCGTTCTGGCGTCCCAGGCGGCGGCGAGCGGGTAGCGGAGATAGCCTGGAACGAGGGGCGCTTCATCACGACGGGGGACATGGCGGAGAGGCAGGAGTTCCTCGCTGCCATCGCCGAGCGGGACGGTGAAAGGAGGCCCAAGTTCATACTCGACGTCGCCGGCGTTAACGGCGGCGAGGCCGACTTCGCCGGCCTGAAGAGGTCATTGCGGCGGGGCGGGCCTTACTGGCTGGAGGCGGGCGCCGCGGACGTGGAGGACGTCTTCGACGTGCTGACCCTCGACCCTGATGTCGCCCTCATAGGGACGCTCAGGCTTGATGGCATGGACCTCTACGCTGATGCCATAGAGGTCTCGGAGATTTGCGTCCCCGTCCTCTACATCGAGGGAGGGAGGGTGAGGTTCCGCCGGCGCCGCATGGACGTCCTTGCGGCATCCTCGGAGCTGAGGGGCATGGGCTACGAGCGCTGCGTCCTTTTCGACGCCGCATCGGCGGGCAGGAGCATCGACCGCGACCTTTGGCGGACCTTGCACAGGGGGGATTGGGAGGCCTTCGCCGCCGGGGGCATAACGGAGACCGACATCCCGTTCCTCTCCCGGGAGGGCTATGCGGGGGCGGCGATTGACCCATACATACCCTCACGGAGGCCCCACGACGAGGGCCTGAGGCCGCTGGAGACCGAGTTCAGCTTCAAGTCGCCAGCGCCATCCGGGTCATGGAGCGGCGTCTGACCGGTCCACCAGGCGCTCGCCGAGCTCCCGGGCCTCGCGCAGCAGCCACGGCTTGTCGAATACCTCCCCCTTGGAGTCCACATCCGCGGCCGTCAGCTCTCCCTGGTACTCCACGTCGATGCTGTTGAACAGCGACTTGGCCACCGATATCGAGTTGCGGAAGACCGGCGAACCCTGGCCGCCGACGCTGATCAGCGCCCCCCTCCTGCCGGGGCCCCCCACCCTCTGCCCCAGGACCTCCTTCCTCGCCCAGAGGCTTTGGCAGCGGTCGATGAACTGCTTCATCACCGATGACATCCCCGAGAAATAGACAGGGGATGCGAGTATTATGACGTCGGCCTCGGCCACCAGCTCATAGAGCGGTGACATGCCGTCCTCGATGCGGCATTCCCCGTCGGAGAAGCAGGCGTTGCAGCCTTGGCAGTGGCCTATATCAGAGGCCCTGAGCTCCACCATCCTGGCCTCCGCCCCTCGCGAGGACGCGCCCTTAAGCGCCTCGGCCAGCAGGGTCTCGCTGTTCCCTCCCGCCCGCGGGCTCCCTGAAATGCCCAGAACCTTGACTATGCTCATTCCTCCAGGTTCTCGATGATCCTCTCCTTCAAGTGGGTGTAGTACTTGAAGGACTTCACTATGTAGTCCAAGGCGCCGCCCTTCATGACCGAGAAGCTGAGCTCGGGGTCGTCGGCGGCGGTCACCATGATCGTCTTCTGCTCGGGATTGCGGTCGTGGATGGCGGTGAAGACCTCCAGCCCGTTGCCGTCCGGCAGGAAGTAGTCGATGGTGATGAGGTCGTAGTCCTTCTTCAGCGCCTTGTCCAGCGCCTCCGCCTTGGTGGTGGCGGTGTCGATGTCGAATATGTCCGAGGGAAGGTGATCTACCATGAGCTTGAGATGCTCTGGATTATCCTCGATCAGAAGCAGCCTGTACTTCTCGCTCATCTCCTCGGACCTCCTCTCGGTTATTGTTATGTTAATCAGTTAAATAATGGATTGCTCCATGCATGCCTTCCCCTCCGGATAGGCGGGCTCGCTGGGTGAAGGCGATGCAGTTGCTTTCCATCGCTTTCGCATGGTTCGATGATTTGTATATTTAAATCTAATTGCGATATCTTCCTGTTATCAATTGTAATAAAACAATTGTTATATACTAGTTCGATATTGCTAGTGACCATCCTTCCGGGGAGAGGTTACACAGTTCTCCTCCTAAGAACCGTACATGTTCCACCTTGCAATCGCCCCTCCCCGGAAGAGTTCTTATCATCGGGCGGCAGCGCCGGAGACATTTCCCCGCCCGGCCGTGAGTCCTTTGCAATGCCCGCTGACCTTCGATCCCGGCATGACCCTGGCTTCTGGATTACCGATAGTTTGAATAGTGATGATGTTGATGGCTCTGCGGCGGTCTAGACCCATGAACAAGCATGTTTTCAAGCGCGCCAAGGCCATGGTTTTCCCTCGCAACGTCATCGCGGGCCATGGCGTCATTGAGGAGGTCCCCCAGGTCTGCAGGGACTTCGACCTTTCGGGACAGGGCCTCATCGTCAGCGGTCCGGCCACCATGAGGGTGGCGGGGGACAAGGTCAGGGACCTGATGGTGGACGCCGGTTTCGAAATCCAGGCGCATGAGACCGGCGGTGCCACGTTCAAGAACCTGGAGCCTCTGCTGGAGCACGCGCGCGAGATGGACGCCGGCTTCCTGTTGGCGGTGGGGGGCGGAAGCAAGATAGACCTCTGCAAGATGGCCGCCAAGGAGCTGGGGAAGCCCTTCATCAGCATCCCCACATCCGCCGCCCATGACGGGATCGCCTCGGGGAGGGCCTCGATGAAAGGGGACCTCGGGCCCAAGTCCGTTGACGCCAGCGTGCCCATGGCGGTGATAGCCGACTCCGCCGTCATCGTCAAATCGCCCTATCGGCTGCTGGCGTCAGGCTGCGCCGACGTGGTGTCCAACTCCACGGCGCTGATGGACTGGGAGTTCGCCAGGCGCCTGCGCAACATCGAATTCAGCCGCTCGGCCTACGCCCTGGCGCAATACTCCGCCCAGACGATCATAGACAACGCGGAGTTCATCAGGCCCAGCTTCGAGGAGAGCGTGTGGATCGCGATACGCCCCATCATAATATCCGGGGTGGCCATGAGCGTGGCCGGCAGCTCCCGGCCCACCAGCGGCGCCGAGCACATGTTCTCCCACGCCCTCGACATACTGTATCCCAACGAGTCCCTGCACGGAGAGCAGTGCGGGGTCGGCTCGATAATGATGATGTACCTTCACGGCGGAGACTGGCAGCGCATACGCGAGGCCCTCCGGCTCATCGGGGCCCCCACCAACGCCAAGGACCTGGGGCTCAAGGCGGACCAGGTGGTGCACGCGCTCACCGAGTCCCATCGCATACGCCAGGACCGTTTCACCATACTGGGCGACAACGGTCTGACCTACGAGGCCGCCGAGCAGGTGGCGGCCCTGACCAAGGTCATCTGAGGAGGCTGAACATGGTTTTGATCACACTCATCGGAAAGAAGCAGGCCGCCCCAGGGTCGCGCTTCATCTACCTGGGGCCTTTGAGCGATTGCAAGGAATGCCGGCTCAAGGGCGTCTGCCTGAATCTTGAGCAGGGCACCCTCTATGAGGTGACAGGCCTGAGGCCGGTCGGCCACGACTGCCCCGTGCACGAGGAGGGGGTGCAGGTGGTGGAGGTGGAGAAGAGGCCGCAGATGCTCACCGTGCCGGTGAAGGTGGCCCTGGAGGGGAGCACCATCACCTACGAGGAGCCGAAATGCGACGACCTCGGCTGCGCCAACCGCAGGAACTGCCATCCCGTGGGGATGAGGCAGGGCTGCAAGATAACCATCACATCGCTGGAGGGGGACGTCGAATGCCCCCAGGGGCTGCGGCTGGTGTTCGCCAAAGTGGCCTGAGCCTCAACGGAAGCTCTCGCCGGTTATCCTCTCGAACATCTCCACATAGAGGTCGCTCACCCGCTTCACCAGCTCATCCGGCAACGGAGGTATGTCCGGCTCGGGCCCTCCCTTCTCGCGCGCGGCCATGAGCTCGTCGAAATAGCCGGTGTCCCGGTAATGGCGGCGGACGAACTCCTTGCTGAGCTCCTCCGATCCCCCGCCGGAGCCATAGGAGTCCGAGTCCCACCAGCGGTCCTCGTCCATGGTCCCGAACGTGTCTATGACGACCAGCTGGCGGTTCTCATCGTAACCGAACTCCTTCTTGCCGTCTACGTGTATCAGGAGCCTCTCCATGGCCTCATGGTCGATGATGGAGTCTATCCTGAGGGCGGTGGAGACCATCTCCTCGTACTCGGCCATGCTCAGCCCGGAGATGTCCAGGGCCTCGTCGAGGTCGAGGAGGCGGTCGTGGGCCTCCAGCTTGGTGGTCACCTCCACATGGGGGCGGGGCAGCTTCTCGCCGTAGACGACCTCATGGCCCGGCTCGAATCCGAGGTCCTCGGGGGACACCTTGCCCTTCTTGAGGCGGTCCATGAGCGAGCCGGCGGCGTAGTGGCGGGTGATGATCTCCAGCGGGATGAGGTAGTTGCGGGTGTCCGGGCCTATCTTATCGTAGTCCTCGATCACCTCGAACCGCTTGACCCGCATCCGGTTGGGGGGGATGTACTCGGTGAAATGCGTCTTGATCCCTTTGCTCTTCAGCAACTGGAACCAGAAGGCGGCGCTGCGGCACAGGGTCTCCCCCTTGTGGGGGATCTCGGAAGGGATCACCTTGTCGAAAACGGATATCTTGTCCGAGAAAACGAACTCCAAGGTGCTATGGTCCACCTCGTAAACTTCCTTCACCTTGCCGGCGCGTAGCAGATTCATCGGAGATGCTAAAAAGAATGATTATAAAAAATCTTGCCTTCGGGGCTCAATCGACGCCGATGATGGCATCGAACTCGTAGTCCTCCCAATCGCGCTCCCCCAGGGCTATCTCCAGCTCCGGAGGGGTGAGCACCGGCCTCGGATGCATGCCCGCGTCATCGATGGCCACCCGAGGGCAGGCGGTGCTGACGAAGGCGCCGACCCGGTAATGCGCCAGGGCGGCGGGGCTTATCTCCTCCATCACCGCCAGGTAGGCCTTCCGCCCCTTGGAGCGTATGAGCGCCGCCGCATCCTCGGCGGCCCGCATCCTCCTCTGCCCCGTCTTGGATGAAACTATCACGATGAACTCCTCGGCAGCGGCGGCGGCGGTTATGGCGGCGAACCTCTGCCGCAGCAGCCGCTCGCGCCTCTCGGATGTGGACCGAAGCTCCCGGCGCAGCGGATCGAGCAGCACCACGTCCCTGCCGGTGCCCAAGGACGCCGCCAGGGCATGGAAGTCCCCCTCGCCGATGAAGAGGAACGAATCCACCTGGTCGGCGACGGCGGCGGCGCTGCTGTGGTTGCAGCCCAGGACCTGGCCCGGGTGGGCGATCCTGCTGTCGCCGATGCCGACGGCGGCGCTCCTCCCCGATGCCTCCAGCCTTTCCGCCGCCTCCGGTACGAGGTCGAGGTACTGAAGGGTGGCCAGGATGCCCACCCTCTCCCCCAGGAGAGGGAGGGCCTCTTCCACAAGCGAGCCCAGGCCCACCTCCGCCCTCATCTCCACGAAGAGCACGTCGTCGCCCACGGGCAGGGAGGGCATGGGCGAGTGACCGAAATGAAGCAGAGCGTCCGCGTACTCACGATGGTCGCGGCTCAGGTCGCAGGCGCCGTAGCAGGGGTCCCCCATCATGATGAAGGACGCACCGGTGCGGCGGGAGAGCTCGTCGATGACGGAAGTGGCGCTGGACTTGACGCCCTCAGGCATCTGCAGCGCCACCCTGGACCAGCCTTTGGACGTTATCCACGCCGCCAGCTCGTCCAAAGACAGGTCGAACATCTCTCAGTTCAGGAGCTCCCTGCCCTTGTCTATCTCGATGTAGCAGGTGGAGGGTATCTTCATGGAGGCCTTCCACAGGGCCCTCTTGGCCTGGTTGAAGCTCTGGGGGTTGCAGCGGATGGTGAGGACCTCCTGGTCGTTCTCCACCCGGGCGGCGATGCTGACGTTCTTGCCGAACGAGTTCCTCATCCCGCTGGAGACACGGTCGGCGCCGGCGCCGGTGGCCAGCTTGTTCTCCCTAAGAACCTGGTGGGGGTAGGGCTTGACCTTGAGATGATAGTTGGCGGTGCCCACGCGCTTGCTCATGACCCTGTTGGCGGCGATGCGGCATGCCTCCAAGGCGGTGTGCCTTATCTGGACACGGGTCTTGACCCTCAATGAGACCTGGACAGGGAACTCCTCCTTGGCATTGCCCATGTCGAACTGGTTGATCCTCGAGTTGGGGACCCCTCCCATGTACTTCCTGCGGGTGAAGGCCTGTCCCTTTATCTGCCTGTACATCACTGCGGGCTTCCTTGCCATCTGTATCACCGATTTTAAGCTTGAATGCGCGAGCGGTGCCTACAAACCCAGTATAGTATATAAGGCCTGTGTCACTGCAGGAGGCGCTGTCTATCACCTTGGATTTAGAGAACGGATATAAATGTTTCTGCGCCTTCCGCAGTCCGTGCGGCGGCGGGGCGGCGCTGCCAGGGATTCAGGGCCGCCATCGGAGCCCGCCGTTCCAGGAAAGATATATATCGGATACATGAATGGTGAACGGAGGGCGCCCATGGCCAAGCGGAGGATCTCCAAGCAGAGGATGAGGGAGATCGCCGAGAGGAGGATGGACACCCTCCTGGCGATGGCCTACCGCGAGGCGGCCGAAGGCCGCCCTGAGAGGGCCAGAAGGTACGTGGACCTGGCCAGGCGCATCGGGATGCGCACGCGCACCCCCGTGCCGAGGACGGTCCGCCACTGCAAGGGCTGCCTGTCGCCGATGGTCCCTGGCATGAACTGCAGGGTCCGGATAGGGCGGGGGAGGGTGGCCGTGCATTGCCTCGACTGCGGGGCGGTGCGCCGGACGCCGTACATAAAGGAGAAGCGAGCCAATGACCGTGAAGGAAGCGAGAAGGGAACTGCTTAGGAGAGGGGCCGAGATCAAGCCCACCGTGCATATCGGCAAGGAGGGGCTCAGCGACCCCCTGGTCGATGAGCTCGTAAAACAGGTCAAGGCCAACAAGCTGGTGAAGGTGAAGGTCCTGCCCGCGGCGGAGAAGGACGTCACCGAGCTGGGGGAGGAGCTCAGCGCCCGCTCCGGCACCGTGCTGGTGGACTCGCGGGGCTCGGTGCTCATTTTCAGCGACAAGAGGACCCATCAGCAGCTCTCGGATAGGAAATAGTGGGTGTTTACGTGCTGGACGCCAATCTCATAAGGGAGGACCCCGAGAGGGTCCGCCGCGCCATCATGGACCGTTTCTATGACGTCTCATTGCTGGACGCGTTCCTCGCCGCCGATGGTGAGTGGCGCCAGGCGGTGGACGCCGCCAACCGTCTGAAGCGGGAGAGGAACCGCGTTTCCCAGCAGATACCGGCCCTCGGCGGCGATGAGAAGGCCGCCAAGATAGAGGAGATGCGCCAGGTCTCCGAGGAGATCAAGTCCCTGGATGCGCGGATATCGGAATTGGACGCGCTGCGCCAGGAATCGCTGCTCAACATGCCCAACATCCCTCACCACAGCGTACCGGTGGGGGCCGACGAGGCCGACAACATCATCGTCAAGACCTGGATGAAGGAGCGGGATTTCGGATTCGAGCCGAAGGAGCACTTCGTCATAGGCGAGGAGCTGGACATCATCGATTTCGCCCGCGGGGCCAAGGTGGCGGGCTCAGGGTTCTACGTGCTGAAGGGGGACGGCGCCCGGCTGGAGAGGGCCCTCATCAACTTCATGCTCGACCTCCACCGCCAGCAGGGCTACCGCGAGGTCTTCCCCCCCATCGTGGTCAACGACGATTCCGCCGTCGGCACCGGGCAGCTACCCAAGATGGCCGACGACATGTACCAGATGGAGAGGGACGGCCTGTGGCTGAACCCCACCGCCGAGGTGCCGGTGACCAACCTGCACCGCGATGAGATCCTCGACGCCTCCGAGCTGCCGCTGCGCTACACCGCCTACCTGCCCTCTTTCCGGAGGGAGGCGGGGAGGCATTCCGACACCCGCGGCATCGCCCGGGTGCACCAGTTCAACAAGGTGGAGATGGTCAAATTCGTTAGGCCGGAGGGTTCCTTCGACGAGCTGGAGTCGCTGCTGACGGACGCCGAGGCGGTGATAAGGGCGCTGGAGCTCCCCTATAGGGTCCTGCTCCTCTGCAGCGGGGACATGAGCTTCCATGCCTCCAAGTGCTACGACATCGAGCTGCACGCGCCCGCCGGCGGCCGTTGGCTGGAGACGTCTTCGTGCAGCAACTTCACCGACTTCCAGGCGCGGAGGGCGATGATCAAGTACCGCCCCGAGCCCCATCTCAAGAGCGAGTTCGTCCACACCCTCAACGGCTCTGGCGTGGCGCTGCCCCGCACCATGGTGGCCATCCTGGAGAACTATCAGAACGAGGACGGCAGCGTCACCGTGCCCGAGGTGCTCCGGCCCTACATGCAGGGCCAGCGGACCATCGGCTGATCAGACGTCGATGCGGGACACCATCTCCGCCAGGGAGGCGGCGTCGATGCCCCGGGGCCTTATGCTGGACAGCCGCTCCTCCATGTCCCTCTGGCCCTCGCGGAGGGTCCGCGACGCCATGCCGTGCTTGATGGACACCGTCGCCTCCAGGTAGGCGGAGAGGAGGTCGCACATCTTCACCATCGACCCGTCGCGCGGGTCGCTGCCGTCGTTGTTGCGCTCCGGAGGGATGTCGCCTTCCACGCGGACCTCCTCGCCGTCGATCCGCACCTTGTTGCTCCCCGGCTCGAAGAGCAGGTAACGCATCTCGCCATGCCAGCGGGAGGGCAGCAGCGGCAGCAGCCTCTCCTCCACCAGCTCCCTCTCCAGGTCGTCGAGTATCTCCTGCAGGCCGCCGATGTTGCGCTTAACGGGGGAGATGATGTCCTTGGTGAGCACCTCTGGCAGGTCGTGGAAGAGCGCGGTGTAGTAGTTGTTGTAAATGCGGCGGGGACAGTCGCCCATGCCGCTGGACAGCAGGAACGACATCAGGGCCACCATCATCGAGTGCCCGAGCACCGAGGTCATGGGCACCCGCGGCGAACGGGCCCAGCGGCTCTGGAAGCGCAGCTGGCCGCAGAAGTCGATGAAACCGAACGATTTCTTCTCCAGCAGTATCCTCTGCACGCCGATGAGGTCGTAATGGTCCTCTATCTGAAGGCCGATCTCCCTCTTGGTCTCCTCGATGCCGTACATGCGCGGGTTGGCGCCGTAGATTATCTTGAACTCCCAATCGGTGGCGAGATAATGGGCGGCGTTCAGCACCCTCCTCTCCACGCTGGAGCAGTCGCGCTGGAAATAATCCTCGAACCTACGGAGCATGGCGTCGTCGATGCCTTCGATGCTGGACACCTCGCCCAGAACGAAACGCTGCAGCTCCTCTCCCTTCTGCCTCTTGATGCGGTGGAAGACCGGGGGCTTCAGGTCGGTGAGTATCACCCTCTGCAGGAACTCGAACATCCCGCCCTCAATCACCGTAGTCCAATCGATGGGCTGGTTCTTCTCGCTCTCCTCGAACTTGGCCAGGGTCCAGGCTATCACCGCCTTGTGGGCCTGCTTGTCGAGCTCGATGAGCTCCACCGGCCGCAGGTGGTCGTTCCAGCGCCGCATGTGCGCCGCCTGGAAGAAATGATGTATCAGGTCTATGTTGAGGGCGCTCATCCTCTTCAACGACCAGGCCTTCCTAGGATTAAATTGTTTGTCGAGCTGCGGCCGTGGCTGCGGACCTGGGACTCCATGTAATCGTCCAGGCAGGCGCGGTGGAAATGATGGTGCTCCCGGTCCATGGTGGTCAGGCGGTAGCTCTCTTCGCCAGCGTCGACGAACTCCAGGCATATGGGGCAACGGCCCTCCTCCCTGCTGGCCTCCGCCGGTCCGGAGAAGCTCTTCAGCGCCGCCCCCGGGCCCACAGTCTCCTCGACCACGTGCAGGCCCAGCAGAGCCAGCAGTGTGCGCTCCAGCATGGCCAGCCTATCCTGCCGGCCTTCCCCGGCCGGTCCTGCGGGACTCCCGTCGGGCATACGTCCCTTCTAGTGAGTGCGGAAGCTTAACCTTTTCCCGCTCAGTAGCTTATCCTCCCCTTCATGATCCACACGTCGGCCGTGTTGCCGGGGTCGGCCCTGAACATCGGCGGCAGGAGGCTCCCGGGCACCCCGGATATGAGGACGCCGAAGCCGATGCTCCTCTCATCCTCGGAGCTCCCGCCCAAGGACGCCAGGGCCGCCAGGTTCATCTGCACCATCGCCCTGGCCTCGTAGCGGTCGTTCTCGGTGATGCGGCCGATGAAGCCGGGGGGGCCCATGCCGGTGACGAAGCTCAGACGGAGGTGGGACTCCTCCAGCAGGAAGCCGGGCCGGTGGCCTATGGCGTTGCCGGGGTTGAGGATGTCGTCCACGGCGCTTTTCACCGAGGCCATAATCCATCTCAGCCCCTCCAGGGCGAAGTCCCTCCCGGCCACCAGCGACAGCTCCATCCCCCCTTCGAGCGAGGAGCTCAGGTCGCTCACCCCCAGATACACGAACAGCCTCATCTCGACGATGCAGCTCGCCAGGCGCTTCATCACCCTGTCGATCAGTATCTCCAAGGTCTCATGGAGGAAATCGGCGAATATGCTGAGGTCCGCATCTGCCTTCACCACCCGGGTCATGGCCGTCAGCGCCGACTCCCTCAGCTCCGACACGAACCACTGCCCCAGGTCGGCGGCGGCGGTGCGGGGGCCGTTGCTCACCCCGCGGGTGCCCTCGGCGAAGACCCATCGCTCCGAGCCGTCGTACTCCCGCTGCCAGGTCCGGGAATCGTCGTCGGTGTCCACAATCCAAGGTGTGGAATCTACCATCTCGCCGTCGGCGTTCCAGAGCATCACGCACTCGCCGCGGGGGATGGCCAGGCTGTCGCCGTTGTAGAGCGTGCGCACCGGGAAGACGTGCACATGGAACTCCCCTGGACCGAGCACCAAGGACGGAAGCTGATGGTGGCGGCCGTTCCCGTGCCCGGTGCTGACGGTCCACCCGCTGATGTCCACCTCCCTATTGAGAGGGTTGAAGAGCTCGATCCATTCGTTCCCCGAGTCGGGGCCGGGAGGGTTGGTCTCCACCTCGTTGATCACCACGTTGGTGGCCTGGGGTATGTCGTACTTGAGCTCCATGCCCGCGTCCACGCTTCCCCGCAGGCCGGGGAAGGGAAGGGGTATGCTGGAGATGAAAGGGGCGAGGGCGGGGATGTGGGAGAGCCGCAGGCTGAAGGTCTCATACTGCCTCACCTGGGGGAACTTTATCTGGAATCCGTTATCGCCCACCGTGCCCTTGACCTCGACGAGGTGGCGGTAGACCCTCATGGAGGGGTCGATGGTGAGGGAGACGTACCAGTCGTTCATCCCCATGTTCCCCGTTCCCAGCACGTAGTAGTCGCCCGCGTCCATGCGCAGCAGGCGCAGGGATGCCGACAGGTGCACATCGCTGATGTTGACGCTCAATGTCATGCGCAGCAGGTCCCGTGTGAGGCCCAAGGCGATGTCCATCGGGTTGGTCTCCAGCTCCAGGCGCATGCCGAAAAGGTCGGTGGAGACCCGCATCCTCCCCGCATCGTCGAGGAAGCTCTCGAACAGCCCCTTCATCAGGGTGGAGAAGCCCTCCTCCAGGTACTCCTGCAGAGCCAGGACCGGGGCCATGACCGCCTTGGTGACCGCCAGCATCGAATCGGTGGCGAAGGAGTTTAGCTTCATGCCCGCCTCGGCCACGAAGGCGAAGATGGAGTCGCAGGCGCTGAAGGCC
This sequence comes from Methanomassiliicoccaceae archaeon, assembly GCA_003550345.1. Taxonomy (GTDB): domain Archaea; phylum Thermoplasmatota; class Thermoplasmata; order Methanomassiliicoccales; family Methanomethylophilaceae; genus PWHV01. The sequence goes on along the minus strand of PUJZ01000047.1, from coordinate 23,607 downwards.
CCGCGGAGATGCTCCATCATGGGCATGGCGCCCCGCAGCACCATGGCGGCCATGTCGCTGCCCAGGGTGTTGCTGTTGCGGTACTCGACCCCCTGCAAAGGCCAAGCGGTGTGCACGGGGACCCTGACCTCCAGGTCGATCTCCACCGCCTCCCTCGCCTCGCTGGCGGGGAGGGGTCCGTCGCCCTCGGCGGTAGATATGATGTAGAGCATCTCCCCCTGGACCCTGACGATGGCCGTGCTCATGTAGGGCGCCATGCTCCAATGGTCCAGGCCGATGTAGCGGACCGCCCCGCCCCTGACTTCCTGCGGCGGCAGCACCCATACATCGACCTCGCCCTCTCGTTCCACTTCCAGGTTTTGGAGGTACGCACCGCCCGCCCCGTCATGCAGCCTCATGCCCTCGCCGGGCAGCAGCTCCACGCCCTTCCCGCTGACGAGGCCGTTGCCTTCGGCCATCGACTCCGCCACCGAGAGCATCGACGAGATGACCTCGTCAGCGATGGCGGGCACCCCCTCCATCGCCCCGGACACGAGGTCCCCCAGGGTCCGCGAGAGGGCCCCCGGCTCCCTGCCCTCGCTGCGAAGGGTGCCGGTGATGGCCCCTATCGCGGCGTCGCCGGCGGCGCGGCTGTCCTGCCATATCTGCGAACGGACCCCCGAGGATTCCATGCTCATCTCCACATCGCTGCGCAATGCCCCGACCACGGCTGGATCGGCGAGGTCCAGCTCCGCCGCCGCATCGGAGATGAGCAGCGCTTCGAAGTAATGTTCGATGGCCGCGTCAAGCATGGCATCGTAGACCTCGTCCTCCTGGAGCAGCGGGGTCCGGTACCTTTCGAGGTAGGAGGCCAGCTCAAGCCCCATGGGGTCGGCGGACGCGCTCGCCCCCACGCTATCGTCCAGCGCAGCCCCCAAGGCCTTCTTGGCAAGAGGTGCCGCTTCCTTGACCGCCCCCATCAGCGCCTGGGGGAAGGGGACGTCGTCATAGGGGTCCGCGGCCACCTCGATCACCGGCAGCCCACGCATGCCCGCCGCATGCGCCGCAGCGTCCCTCAGTATGCCCTGAAGCATGCTGCTGGTGCCCGAGAGGCCCTCCCGGTATTTGGGCATGAAGGCCTCCCAGCCTTCGCTGTCGTATATGTCCACCTCCGGCACCTCCGCTGTGACGGCGCCGCCCCCCACGGAGATCCCGCCCGCGAGCGGGACAGGCAGAGGAGGGAGATGCAGCGCGGCGACGCCGCCCGCGTGAAGATGCCGGTACTCGTCGTGACCGTGGCCCGCGTCCGCCATCCTCTCCTCCAGGTATTTCACGGCGGGAGGGCCCCTGCCGAGGGCGGTGGCGAAGGTCTCCACCACATGGGAGATGTCGTGGGCGACGCGGTCCAGGAGCTCGAGGGGGAGCCTTATCATGTCGAGGTACTCCATCCATCTCAGGACGGTGCTGTCCACGATGGCGTACAAAGACTGCGCCAGCAGCTCGTTCAGGTCTATCTCCAGGGCCTCGGCGGGGAGGAAGAGCTCGGCGGCATCGAGCAGCGACGCCTCGACGGGAAACTCGGTTTCCCCGGCATGGGCGCGGAAGGTGCCGCGCTCGAGGATGTCCAGCGAGGACTCCAGCGAATTCCGGGCGTCCTCCTCGCCCAGCAGCAGCTCCGGGCTGCCCAGGGCGGAGGCCCCGGACAGTGCCCTCATCTGCGCCAGAGAGCCCAGCTGATAGGCCATCAGCCTGCCCAGCTCGGACCTGCTGCCCTCCAGGGAGGATGCGTGGTCCCCGAGGAGGCCGGAGAGGAGGGGCAGCGGGACCGGGGCCTCGGCATCCACGGAAATCTCCCTGCCGAGCTCGGCCCCGTGGGCGGAGACGTTCACCGCGATGGTCCCGTGCACCTTGGCGAAGGACGGCAGCGAGGAGGCATGGGGCTCCCCGGGGGAGAGGGAGAGGAACACCGTGCGCGCCTCCACGTCGTGGCTTTCTATGGACCTGAGCACTCCGGCCTCTTCCCGGGGATAGTTGTCATCAAGGACCTCGCCCAACCTCTGCTGGAAGAGGGCCTGCAGGCCCTGGGGGTCCAATGGCTCTCCCTCCCGGGACATGGAGTGCAGCAGCGCCAGGGAGATGGCCCGGACATGCCCGGCCGTCTCCTGGGCGCCTTCCTCCAAGGTGCGCAGCAGCTCCTGGGAGGCCTCCAGCTCGGATCCGGCCCTCTCCGCCTCCGCCAGGGCCACCACCGAATAGCTGGTTAGTATGAGGAGCACCACGGCCACGAGGGCGAAGGGCATCTGCCCGCTGCGGTCGCGCCGCGGACTAAGGGCTACGAGCATCGATGCACCGAGAGGGCCGGGGGTAATTAACGGCGCCAGCTACCTGCAGCCTTATTCCAGGTTGGAGCTCATTATCGAGAGGAGGTGTTTGGTTATGAAGGGGTTGTCGATGAAGCCGCAGATCTCCAGGCCAGGGGTGGCGATGAGGGTCGTCTCCCCGTCCACGACCAGGTCCGTGACCATCAGACCTTCCTTGCGGACAGCCTGGCTGCATTCCGGGGCCTTGATGAAGGGGTCCATGACCAGAGTCACCTCGACCCCGCGGTCGGCGGCGGCCTTGAACCGGTCGCCGTGCTCGAGCCGCAGCAGCTTCATCTCCGGCGATGACAGGAACAGCGTGCTCCTGGACCCGTCGATCATCTCGCCGATCTTCTCCACTATGCGCTCCCTGCCGGCGATGGTGTAGACCAGTTGCGGAGTGCCGCCCTCGGAGAGAATCCCTTCCAGCCGTTTTAGGATGGAAAAGCCCTCACGGACATCGGATATTATCTGGCCCTCTACCTCATCCAGGCTTTTGACGATGAAGGTCTTCGGCTTACCATCGCTCTGGCTCACCAGGTCCCTTGCCTCAAGCCCCCTCATGACCTTGTATATGGACGTGCGCGGCACTTTGGACAACGAGGCTACGTCATGGGCGTTCCCGCCCCCCAGGGCTATCAGGGCCACATAGGCCCTGGCCTCATAATCGGACAGACCAAGGTTGCTGAGCAGGTTCAACAGCCTGCCGAGCTCCTCCCGCACCTCGCCGGGGTCGAGGCCGGCCATTCCCAACAAGTTCTTCAATGTGATGTAGCTATCAACGCTACACAAATATTAAATCTTGATGGATTATAAAGGAGAAGGATGTCTTAAATGACTGCCAGGGATTACGAGATAAAGAAGGGGCTCCCCAAAGAGACCACGTCCATCTGCCCGGAGTGCAAGAAGCTTGTGGAAGCGCGGATCGTCCAGAAGGACGGCGCCGCGGTGATGGAGAAGGAGTGTCCCGAGCACGGGCAGTTCAACGACATATACTGGTCCGATGCGGGGATGTTCCTTAGGGCCGAGGACTACGCCTACGACGGCATCGGCCTGATCAAGCCGAACAACGATTGCGGGGCCGAGGACTGCAACGCCACCGTGAACATCGGCGGCAAGGACTTCCAGATGCTTAGCGGCACCTCCTTGGCCAACATAGACCTGACCAACCGGTGCAACATGCGATGCCCCATATGCTTCGCCAACGCCAATGCGGCCGGTTACGTTTACGAGCCTGACTACGAAAGCATAGTGGATATGCTGGTGATGCTCCGCGAGGAGAGGCCCATACCCTGCACCGCCGTTCAGTTCTCCGGAGGCGAGCCGACCATATACCCCCGTTTCCTGGACGTGCTGCGCAAAGCGAAGGAGCTGGGATTCGCCCAGATACAGGTGGCCACCAACGGCCTCTCCTTCGCAAACAACTTCCAGCTGCTGCAGGACGCCGAGGCCGCGGGGATGAACACCATCTACCTCTCCTTCGACGGGGTCAGCGACGACATCTACCTGCAGGCGAGGGACCGCAAGATGTTCGATGTGAAGCTCCGCCTGTTGGAGAACCTGCGCAAGATGGAGACCCCTCCCTCGGTGGTGCTCGTACCCACCGTGGTGAGGGGCGTCAACGAGCACCAGGTGGGGGCGATACTCGATTTCGCCTTCGACAACAGCGATGTCGTCCGCGGCGTGAACTACCAGCCGGTGGCCTTCACCGGACGCATCGACCAGGAGAAGCGGGAGAAGGAGCGCTACACCCTCAGCGACCTGGTCTTCGACATAGACGCGCAGACCGGTTACGCCTCGAAGAATGACTGGTACCCCGTTCCGGTGGTCGCCCCCATATCCAAGTTCGCCTCCGCCATAATGGGGGAGAAGAAGGTCACATTCACCACCCACCCCCACTGCGGCATCGCCACCTACCTCTTCAAGGACCAGGACGGGAGCGTCACGCCCATCCCGCGCTTCATGGACGTGGACAGCTTCTGCAAGGGCATGTACCGTCTCTCGGAGAAGGCGAAGAGGTCGAGGTTCAAGACATGGTACAAGTACCGCGGGCTGAGGCTGATCCGGAGGTCCATAATACCGGAGAGGATCCCTGAGGGGCTCAAGGACATCGACATCGCCGGCATCATCGCCGGCGTGGTCAAGGACAAGGGTAGGGACTCGTTGAAGGAGTTCTCCTGGAAGATGATGTTCGTGGGGGGCATGCACTTCCAGGACGATTACAACTACGATGTGGAGCGGTTGCGCCGCTGCGCCGTCCACTACGCGACCCCCGACATGGAGGTGGTGCCGTTCTGCGCCTACAACGGCGGACCGGACTACCGTTCGCGGGTGGAGAGCGAGCACTCCGTGCCCCTGGATGAATGGAAGGCCAGGCATGGGGATGAGCATTGCTGAGAGGTTATTGAGATGAAAGTGGTCTTTGAGAGATGCCTGCACTGCGGCTGCTGCGTGGGCTCCTGCAAGCAGAACGCCATATACCTGAACGACTACGTGCTGGAGTTCAGCGACAGCTGCAACCGCTGCCGCCGATGCATAAAGATCTGCCCCGTGGGGGCCCTGTCGATGGAGGATGAGTGAGATGGAGACCCATGAGTGCGACGTTGTGGTTGTGGGCGCCGGCCCCGGCGGCAGCATGGCCGCCAAGTACGCGGCGCTGGGCGGCCTGGACGTGATCCTGCTCGAGAAGAGGGCGGAGATAGGTTCGCCGCTGCGCTGCGCCGAGGGGGTGTCCAAGAAATGGCTGGAGGAGATAGACGTTGCTCCGGACCCTGCCTGGATATCCGCCGACATGGACGGTGCCATCATCGTGTCCCCCAGCGGCCACACCTTCAAGCTCGACGAGAGCCACGCGGGCAACGAGGTCGGATACGTGCTGGAGAGGCATCTTTTCGACAAGGCCCTGGCCGAGCAGGCGGGCAAGGCGGGCGCGAGGATATGGATGCGCACCGCCGCCATCGGCGTCATATTCGAGGACGGCAAGGTCGCCGGCGTTCGCGCCAACCGCATGGGCGATGAGCTCGAGATCCGCGCCAAGTGCGTGGTCGCCGCCGACGGCTTCGAATCGCAGGTCGCCCGCTGGGCCGGGATAGACACCAGCCTCGACCTCAAGGACATGGACACCTGCCTGCAGTACCGCATGGCCAACATCGACGTCGATCCCAACTACTGCGAGTTCGTGCTCGGCAGCGCCGCCCCTGGAGGCTACCTGTGGATTTTCCCCAAGGGCGAGGGCAAGGCCAACGTGGGCATCGGCGTCCAAGGGACCAAGTGCAAGCTGGGCGCGGACCCCAAGCACTACCTCGACAAGTTCATAGCCGCCGACCCCCGCCTCAGCAAGGGCACCGTGCTGGAGATAGTGGGCGGCGGTGTCTCCACCTGCCCGGGGATCGATGAGGCGGTGGCGGACAACCTCGTGATAGTGGGGGACGCGGCGCGGATGATAGACCCCATCACCGGCGGCGGCATCTGCCACGCCTGCCGGGCGGGGATGTACGCCGGCAAGGTCCTCAGCGAATGCGCCAAGAAGGGCGACTTCAGCAAGGAGGCCCTCCAGGACTACGAGGAGATGTGGAGGGACCGCATGGAGGACAAGCTCTACCGCAACTGGATGGCGAAGGAGAAGTTCGCCGAGCTCAGCGATGAGACCCTGGACAAACTGGTCCTCGCCATAAAGGACTCCGACATCGAGGAGGTCAACGTCTACAACCTCCTCAAGGTCATCAAGGAGAGGTACCCGGAGCTCATCGAGGAGTTCGAGTCGTTCATCTGAGCCGCCTCAGGCCTCGTCCACCGTCACGCCGGGCTCTCCGGTCCTGACGATGAAGGGCACCCCGCCCTGCCTCCTTATGGCCTCGCAGGCCTGCTGCGGGCTCTCGGTGAGGGCCACCATGCTCCCGCCGCCCCCGGCGCCGGTGAGCTTCGCCCCCAGGGAGTGGGGCAGGGCGGCCTGCACCAGGCGGTCCAGCTCGCGGCAGGACACGCCCAGTATCGACAGGAGCTTGTGGTTGGCGGTCATCAGCTCCCCCAGCCGGGGGAGGTCGCCGGCCTCCAGCGCCTTGGCGCCTTCGAGGGTCAGGTCTCCTATCTCGTCGATGACGTCGCGGGCGAAGATGTTGCTCTCCCGATAGCGGGCGACTTTGGCGACCAAGGGGCCGGTGGGGGCGTTGACGCCGGTGTATCCCACTACCAACGTCATCTCCGGCACCTCTATTGCCCCGATGCTCCAGCTCCTCTCCCCGCGGGAGATCTCCCACAGAGGGTCCTGGCCCTCGAGGTTGACCGCGATCCCCCCGCCGCTCACCGCCGCGGAGGTGTCGATGGGGCTGGCCGAGCCCTGCACCCCCAGCTCGGCGGAGAACGAACGGCGTGCGCACTCCGCCAGGTCCAGGCCGCCGGACATGGCCATCAGGGCGCCGCTCAACGAGGCGCAGAGCGCCGCCGACGAGCCGAGGCCTGAGCCGGATGGTATCTCGCTGTCCATGGAGATGTCCAGAGGGCCCCCCTCCCATTGCTCGTCGATTATGAAACGGGTGTAAGGGTGTTTGGCTGGATCGATCTCGCGGCCGTTGACGCGCATGGCCTCGGAGGGCTCCACGCGGCAGCGGAAACGCCGGTTGATCGCCAGGGCGATGGCAGGCTTCCCGAAGACCACAGCATGCTCGCCCAGGAGTATGAGCTTCCCGGGCGCTGATGTCGTTATGGCCATGGCCGGGACCTACCTGGTGAGCCCGTACTTCGACATCTCCTCGAAAATGGCGTCGTTGGGGGTCCTGCCGCCCAGCGGCTGCTTGCCCACGGTCCACCAGCGCTCGTCGATCTCCCGCACCGCCTCCTCGAACTCCTCGTCGCTGGAGTAGTCCTCGCGCTTCACGTTGGTGAGGGTCTTGTAGTTGGCCTCCAGCAGGTCGACGTCGAAGCGGCGGTTCACCATCGAGAGGCCGATGAGGCTGTCGAGGCTGGCGCTCAGCTCCACCGCCAGCTCCTCGGGCATGGTCTCCATGACCATGTCCAGGACGTTGTTGGCGGTCATCAGGAATATCATCTCCCTCTTGGCCTCCTCCGGTTTGTCGTCCTGGTCCACGGTCTCGTTCATGAGATCGAACCAGAGGTCCTTGAGGGCGCGCGACCGCTTGGGGTTCTTCCCCCAGACCTGGGCCTCTATGTCCATCTCCTCCTGCTCATCGAACATGTCGTTTATCGTGCTCTCTTCATCCATTGCGTCTTTCTCCTTCTGAGTGTCAAAGTTTGGCGGCCACCCTCTCGAGGATGTCCATGCCCTTCCCTATCATCTCCTCGCTGGTGGCGTAGGAGAAGCGGAGGTGCCCCTCGCCGGCGGCGCCGAAGGCCGACCCGGGGGTGCAGACGAGGCCTTCCTTGACCAGCATCATCGCCAGGTCCGCGGAGGCGATGTCCGCCTCATAGGACGGGAAGGCGTAGAAAGAGCCGCGGGGCGGCTCCAGGTGGAATCCCTCGATGTCCTTCAGACGCTCCGTTATCAACCGCCGGCGGGCGTCGAACGCCGGCACCATCTCCGATATGAACCTCTCGATGCAGGGCATCGCCTGAAGGAGGCCGAACTGCATCGGGGTGTTGGGGCAGGCGGTCATGTGGTACTGCATCTTGCCTATCTCGTCGATGGCGGCGGAGTTCGACATGGCGTAACCCAGCCTCCATCCCGTGGCCGCCATCGATTTGGAGAAGGCGTTGACCACGATGCAGTTCTCCAGGTCATCGAGGAAGGAATGGTGCTGCCCTTCGTAGACGAAACGGTCGTATACCTCATCGGAAACGACCATTATCCCCTTGTCGGCGGCGATGTCCCCGATCGCCCGGCGGCTCTCGAGGTCCATGACCCCCCCGGTCGGGTTGGAGGGGCTGTTGACGATGATGGCCTTGGTCCTGGGCCCCAACGATTCCTGGATGGAGTCCAGCGACGGCTGGAAATCCCCGGGCGTCAGGCCGTACTCCCTCGGCACCCCTCCCGCCAGCATTATGTGGGGGCGGTAGACGACGAAGCCGGGGTCGGGAAGCAGGACCTCGTCGCCCGGGTCGATGAAGGCCTGCATTATGGTCATGAGGGCGGCGGTGCCGCTGGGGGTGACGATGACGTTCTCCGCGCCGATCCCCTCGTTGTAGCGGGACGAGTACTCGGCGATGGCCTCCCTCAGCGCCGGGACCCCGTTGGTGGGCCCGTACTTGTTGCGCCCATCGGCGCAGGCTTGGCGCAGGCCCTCCATCGCCTCCGCCGGCGGCTGGAAGTCTGGCTCTCCGATGCCGAGGTTGACGGTCTCAGGGGTCACCAGGTCGAAAAGCTTGCGTATCCCCGAAAGCGGGACTGAACTCAATCTCTCTGACGGCCGCACGCTTGGTGATGGCGTGGCCATCATATCTATCTTTCCCACCGGGGATTTAATATCGATTGTGCAATATACTATCCAGACGCACATCATATAAATAATTGCTGATAGTTGTTCTTTGATAGGTGTTGTATCTCAGGGCGTTGGCCATGTATTTGCAACGATCCCCCCCGAATCGTGCGAAAATGATTTCAATTTGATAATGTTTATAAACTAATAATTCAACACAGGATACATGGGTGGAATATCGGCTAAACCACTATCCGAACAGGAGGGAATATAAATGGGAATTCTAGACAAGATTAAGGCTCTGTTCAAAAAGAAGCCTGCTGCCGCGGCAGCTGACAAGCCCGGCAAGGCCGCGGCGCCGGCCAAAGTGGCTGTGAAGGACTACGGAAGCACCCCCCTCGGCAAGGCATTGACCTTCGCCGAGACCAAGCTGGCCGAGAAGCAGGACAAGCTAACCAACGCTGAGATAGAGATGTTCAGGTCGAAGATAGCCAATTATGCGGAGCATGTTGGCAAGGACGAGGAGGACGCCTTGGTCTCCGTCAGCCAGCTGATAGGAGGCATAACGAGGGCCTGACCTCGCAGGATACCTTACAACACTCTTTCATTTTTTTACTTTGGTCAGAAGGTTGTGACGACGTCCATAGCGGACAGCATGTCCTGGGCGTCCTCCCAGTCCAGTCTGCGCACCCCTTCAATAAGCCGTGCGTCGGCGCATAGCGCATCCAGGTCCTCGGAGATCACATAGACCTCGGCCTCCAATGCGACCAGGTCCTCCACCGCCTCGGCGTTGGAGGGCATGGACAGGGCCCGGGGCTGCTGCGTCGCCAGAGCGTTCAGGGCCCCCTCGCCCATCATCAGGACGGCCGTCCTCTCCATGAGGCCGGAGACCTGCAGCGCCAGCGCCTGCCTCATGCCGGCGAAGGCGTCCTCGGTGCCGTAAGGCGGCTTGGTTATCAGTACAGCGATGCTCTCGGCCATCATCTCACCTCGCCAGAGTTACCATGCGGTCGCATTCGGACACGAAAACGGAGAGGTCGTTGGTCATGCTGCCTATCTTCGAGCCTTCGAACTCCTCGCCCCTTCTCATGCCGCGGGCGTGGCAGCAGGTCTCGCAGGCCACCAGCGTCAGGCCTTGGGAGATCTGCTCACGCAGGATCCCGCCCACGTTAGGGAACCTCTTGGGGTCCTGGCCGTCCTTGAGGGCGCTTATCCCCTCCCCGTAGGCGAAGACCTTCACCGCATGCCCCCGGTCCAATGCGGCCTGCGCCAGCTTCACCAGCACATTGGTGTCCATGTTCATCATCGTTCCCGAGCGTATCTGTATCAACATCGTGGACATGCCATCACCTACAGCGTGACCGTCTGGTCGTACTCGTCCATTATCAGCTCCACCAGCTGATGGTAGTCGATCTCCACCACTCCCGGGCAGGGGTCCAGGCCGCGGGCCTGAAGGTCGTCCTTCATGACGAAGACCTCGGGGCAGACCTGTAGAAGCTCCTCGAGCCTGCCCTCCTGGGTCGCGAAAAGCGCCGCGTCGTTAAGCAGCACCGCCGCCCGGTCAGCCTCGCCGGCGATGGCCTCCATCTCCTCGAGGGCGTGGAACTCACGGGGGGATTTCAGCAGGAGGAATAGCTTCGACCGCAATTTATCACCCGATGAAAAGCTGCACCTTCGAGCCGGCGGCGATGTCCAGGAACTTCGACGCCCCCAGCACGTCGACCCCGTCCCGCAGCTGCTCCTTCTTCAGGCCCATGGCCTCCATGGACGTGCTGCAGGCGTAGAGCCTGACCCCCAGCTCCGAGCAGGTGTCCATCATGCCCTGGAAGGACTCCACCCCGATACCTTTCATCTTCTTCTCGAACATGCCGGTGAACGGCCGGTACATTCCCTTCAGCTTGGGCCTCTTGTCCTTCTTCAACAGCTCCAGGCCGAAGAAGGTGAAGAACAGGTGGACCTCCATCCCCAGGCCGGCGGCGGTGGATCCGAGGAACACCGAGGCCATCGCCTTGTCGTACGAGCCCTCTGAGACCACTATCGCCACCTTGTCGTCAGCATCGTTGCCTGTCATCTTTATCAACTCTTCCTTATCATGAAGCGGTAGACGCCGCCCTCCTCGGTCTGCTCCATGAGGACGTTCCCGGTGCGCCCCGCCCAGGCGGGCACGTCCTCCAGGGAGCCTTCGTCATCGGCGAGGACCTCCAGCACCTGGCCGGGCTCCATGGCCTTGATCCTCTTCGTAATATGGACGATGGGCATGGGGCACATCATCCCTTTGCAGTCCAATTTCTCATCGACCATCCTTACGCCTCCTTACGGATTATCACGGTTATGCACATTCTATTGTAAAGCGTTTCATTTATACCTTCCCTAGCTGCTAATCTATTGGTTTCACGGAGCATATAACAATTTTGAAAGCTATTATAGGCGAATAACGGGACAGGATTGGGACCATCATGAGGACCAGATGCCTTTGGAGGGCCGCGGACGGAAGATGCTCGAACTGCAAGGCCAAGCGCATCAGGCTCGATGTGCTCAAGATACCGGACTACGAGATATGCGACCCGGAGAGGGACTATGAGGATTGCGAGTTCTTCATCGAAAAGCCGGTTCCCGGGGGATGAGGCATGAAGGGCGTCATCGAAGGCCTTCGCTCGAAGGACAGGGCGACGGTGCTGGCCTCGATGGATGAACTGGAGGCCCTCCTCCGCCGCTCCGCGGCCGGCACCGAGGCCATAGGGCCCCTATGCGAGATCATGGGCCATGGCCAGGAAGAGGAGAGGAGACGGGCGATATGGTGCCTGGGCAAGCTGGGGCAGAACAAGGTGGGCGACCCCGCGGCGATCCCGCCGCTACTCGAATCCGCCGCTCATCCATCGGCGGAGAACCGTGAGAACACCGCTTGGGCCCTGGGGGAGCTGGCGGGAGCGGGGGTCGGCAGCGAAGAAGCCCTGGGCGCCCTGGTCGACATGCTCGAGGACCCTGACGACCACGTCAAAGCGATGGCGGCCTGGTCGCTGGGCAGGTACGTGCAGAAGCTGGGGATCCGCGACCCGCGCTGCTTAGGGCCCCTCGAGGCGATGAGCTCATCGCCGTCGACCTATCTGGCCAAGAGCGCCGGTTTCGCCCTTGAGCTCATCAAGAGGGATCCAAGCGGGGAAAGCTGAGATGGAAGAGGGCGCCTGAGGGGCGGTTGTCCTCCACCGATATGGAGCCGCCGTAGCGGCGCATGACCTGGTCCGCCAGGTAGAGGCCGAGGCCGGTGTTGGCGGCCTTCCCGTGGGAGAAGCCCTCCTGGAAGAGCCTTTCTTTGATCTCCGGCGGTATCCCGCTGCCGTTGTCGGCTATGCTCAGCACCGAGCGGTCCCCCTCGTTGCGGACCCGGAAGTCCAAGCGGTCCGCATCCCCGTGCTTCACGGCGTTGTCCACGATGTTGTCGATGACGGAGGGCAGAGCGGGGTCGGCCAAGACCGTTGCGTCCCCTTCGATGGTCCAGTCCATGGGATGCCCTTGCATGGCCGTCTCCACGGTGGCGGCGAGCCCGGTCCTCTCCTTGTCGCCCTTCTCCAGGACCAGGGACTCCAGGTCCCTCATTTGCCGGATTATCCCCTCGGCCTTGGACAAGGCCTCGCTGGAACGTTGGAGGCGCTCGTCCCCCTCATAGGAACCGGACAGTTCGATGTAGCCCTGGGCCACGGTGAGATGGTTCAAAAGGTCGTGCCTGGTGACCTTGAGTATGAGCCGCAGCAGCTCGTTGCTATCCATGAGCTCCTTCTCCAGACGGAGGATTTCGCTGATGTCCTGGAAGGCTATCACCTTGTTGTTGGCTCCGATCCGGTTGACGCTGCCGTAGAGCTCCAGGGTGCCGCCGTGGAGCGCCTCCACCCTCCATCGGTGCAGTTTGTCCTCCTCCGCATCATGGAACGCGGTGCCGGCGGAGAGCCGCAGCAGCTGCTCCAGGCGCTTGCCCGCGGGGTCATCCGCCACTCCGAGCTTGGCGGCGGCGGCTTCGTTCATCATCTCCACCTCGGCCTCGCTGTTGAGCACGATTATGCCGCTGCCGATCCTGGCGAGCGTCTCTCCCAGCTTTTCTAGGTCGCGGGAGTAGCGGGCGTTCAGCTTGGCCAATTCCCTCTGGGCGTTGATGAGCTCGTTGTTGAGGCGGGTCATCCGGTCATGGGAATCAGCATCGCCGTCCCCGGTGCCCAGCACCGGATCGTTCGGGCTCCTGATGCAACGCAGATGCGATGTCAGCTCCTGGGCGTTGGCGGCGCATATCGCCAGTATGCTCTCCGCTGATCCGACCGCGGCCATGGCCGCCCGCTCATCGCTACCGGCGAGCTCCAGCTCGGCGCTGAAATCCGACCCGAGGACACGGGCCCTGTCCAGCAGCGCCTGCGCATCGCCCGACACCAGCTCGCTGATGTTCCGTGCCGCCCTCACGGTGCTGTCGCCGCTGAGAACGTGCAGTATCCGGCCGTCCCCGTCCACGACCACGCTGAAGTGGACGGGCATCAGCCGTCTCCCAGGGTCTGCTTCACCAGCATGACCGCCTCATCCATGTCCTTGCTCATCCCGTCGGCGCCCACCGAGGCCCACAGGCCGCTGTCGATGATGAAGGGCCTCCCCCCCACGAAGACCTTGGTCTTCTTGCTGCGATCGTCCGCCCTCAGCAGGCCTATGAGCGTCCTGAGCCGGTCGAGATGGTAGGTCATGGTGGTGGAGACAAGCAGAACCTTTGCCCCCAGCTCTTTGACAGCATCCACCACCGCATCGGCGGGGGTGTTTGCCCCCAGATAGGTGGTGTCGTAGCCGTCCATCTCCAGCAGGTCGGATATCATGCGGATGCCCATCTCATGCAGCTCTCCGGAAACGCATACCGCCACCACCTTGTCCTTGTGGGGAGGGGTGGCGAATATCTCCGGATAGAGGCTGGCCATGACCGTCTGCGTCGCCGATGTGAAGAAATGCTCCTTGGCCACACTTATCTCCCCCGTCTGCCAGAGATGGCCCACCCTCCGCAGCGATGGCTGGAACACGTGCTTGTATATGTCCGCCACCGTGGCGCCGTCCGCCATCGCGTCCTTGACCGTTCGCAGGGCGGCCTCCTTGTCCCCCTTCAGAAGCCTCTCGGTGTATAGCGCGGCAGTTCCGTGCAAGGGGGCGTCCTTGTCGAGGGCTTCCTCCCGACCGGAGACGGATTCGAATGAGGCCAACACAGGCCTCATCACCGCGTCGACGCGATCCCCCATTCCCAACTCGGTCATGACCTCGGCGATGACCCTGAACGTCGGCTCAACGATGTGCCCCATTCCGATGCTCTCGAAGAACACCTTGTTCCATTGCAGGTAATCGGAGAATAGGCGGGGGGAATCGGAGCGCAGCGCCTCGGCGGCATGGCGGATATGACTTTCCATGTCCTCCTGGCTGTAAGCGATATGGCCCCTCTCCGTGCCCCCGGCAACGCCCTCGGCCTCCAACATCCGCATCGCCATCTCCGTCGCCTCGGCAACGGTCCACTCCCTATGGGAGGGGGCGGCGGCCTCCGAGCGGTAGACGTCCATGCCCTTATGATGGCATGGCGGCGTAATTAAACTTGACGCGCCAGCGGGAAACGGGTAGTTCCGATGCGAGCTCAGATAGGAGCGAGGGCCGGACCATGCCTTCAGGCCCTGAGCCTCAGTTCCTGGCCGTCACAGAAAATGATAACAAACACCGACGCGTTACAATCGTGTTGAAGTCTAAGATGGCCGAGTCATCGCCGCCAGAGCAGATCCCCGTGCACGCCATTCGCTCAGAGGTCGGCCTCCTGATGCCGGTCGTGGGCCTAAGATGCTGGAGGGAAGAGGGCCTGGAACCGCCCTTTCCCCGCTTGGGGAGGGCGGATGGCCTCTGATATCTCCATCGTCATCAAGGCCATGAGGCTCCAGGGCCTCTTGGCTACCGTTTCCCCCCTTGTTGTGGGCACGGTGGCAGCGGTCACCGTGACCGGTGAGCTCCTGCCCGCCGCTTTGGCCCTGGCGGCGCTGGTGGGGTTCAGCCTGCATGTATCCATGAACGTCTACAATGACGTTTACGACACCAGGCAGGGTTCTGACAGCATAGAGTCCAGCAGGAGCATGTTCAGCGGCGGCTCCGGGGCCCTGCTGGAGAACCCTGAGATGGAGGGCACCATGCTCTCGATCGCCCGCGGAGGCCTGGCCGTGGCCGCCGTTGGCACGCTGGGGCTTATGTGGATCAGCGATGTCTCGCTGTGGCCGTTGTTCATCGGCATCTACGCCCTCAGCGCCTTCCTCAGCAAGTACTACAGCGCCGGGCCCGTCAAGCTGGCGTACCGGGGGGCGGGCGAGTTCTTCGTATGGCTGGCGTTCGGCCCGATGGCGGTCCTTCTGGCCGCCGCGGCCCAAGGCCTCCCCTTCCACGAGCACGTCGTGGCGGTGATGCCCCTCTGCGGCATCGTCACCCTGATGGTGGCGTTGAACGGGCAGATGGTGGACCTGCCTTTCGATGCCAGGGCGGGGAAGGTGGGCATCGTGCTGAGGATCGGGCTGCGGAGGTCCCTGCGGCTCATGGCGCTGCTGCACCTGGCGGCAACGGCCAACCTGCTCCTTGCCGCGGCCATCTTCTCCGGAGGCTGGATACTGCTATTCTCACTATTGGTCTACCTGCCGCTGCTGCCGCTGGCCTTCCGCAGCATGCGGGAGGGCCTCCATGACGCCGATGCCCTCTACAGGGGCGCGACCCTGAACTTCGCGGCACTCGTGGCCTTCTCGGTCGCGCTCATGGCGGTCTTCTTGGCGCTGCTGTTCGTTTGAGTGCTTCCCTCGACCGTGCCGATCGGCCCCGCGCTGACCGATGGTGCAGAAATTCTCAGAACGAGGGAGATGAGGAGGAGGGTGGTGCGAGGGGCCGGATTCGAACCGGCGAACCCCTACAGGAACAGATCTTGAGTCTGTCGCCTTTGACCAGGCTCGGCAACCCTCGCGTGAGAACCAGCATGCCGAAGTCCATAGATAAAGTTGTCCGCGGTCACGGGAGGGTGCTGACCTCGCCCTTGCGGCCGCGGATAATGACGGTGTGCTCGGACTGCGTCACGCAGCCCCGCTTCACCTCGACCAGGGTGGCGTAGCCGGACACCAGCCCATGGCGTACCAGCTTGTTGAGGTGGATGTTCGCCCGCGGCATCAGGTCCTGGACCCAGCGGTCGCAGAACGGCAGGGTGCCGAACTCCTCTCTGATGAGGCGGTGGAGCTCGCGGGCGGACTCGTCGCGCACCTTGCCGCCATCGCGGAGGCGGAATATGTTGCCCTGCCTCCCCGGCTTGATGAGGCCCTCGCCGTTGGTGACGAACGGCTCGATCGCCAGGACCATGCCGTCCTCGATGCGCTCGCTGTTGCCGTCGTCGACGCTGGGGATGGTGAGTCCGGCGTGGAGGTCGTACCGCTTGACCTCATGACCGGTGAGGTTCGCCACCGGGAGGAAGCCGTCGGCCTTTATGCTGGACTCCACCGCCTGGCCCAGGGTGTTGATGGGCATCCCCTCGCCGATGATCTCCATCACGATGTCCCGCGCCCTCTCGGCGGATGCTATCATGTCCTGGTTGCGGCGGCTGGACACCTCGACGGTGGCGGCGGTGTCGCCGATGAGGCCGTCGATGTGCGCCCCCACGTCTATCTTCACCACGTCCCCGGCGTCGAAGACGCCGCGCTCCCCCGCCTTGGGGGTGTAATGGGCGGCGACCTCGTTTATGCTTATGTTGACGGGGAAGGCGGGCCTGGCGCCGTTGGAGATTATGTAGGCCTCGACCTCCTCGGCCACATCCAGGAGCCTGACGCCCTCGTCGACCATGTCCTGGCCTTTGCGCAGGGCGCGGGCGGCGATGCCGCCGGCGAGGCGGAGCTTCCTCAGGTCCTCCTCATTCATTTAGAACAGCCTCGATCTCCTCGCGGGATATCGCGCCCTGGCGGACGATCTCCACCTCGCCGTCCATCAGCCAGACTATGGTGGATGGCTCGCCGAGCTGGCAGGGGCCGTTGTCCAGATAGGTGCTGACATGGTCGCCGAGGTCCCTGACCGCCTCTTCGGCGGTGACGGCGTCGGGCTTGGAATGCAGGTTGGCCGAGGTGGCCACCATCGGTCCGAACTCCCGCACCAGTCGCAGCGCCAGCGGATGGTCGGGCATCCTGATGCCCACCTTCTGCGACATGGCGGTGACTATGTCCGGGACACCGGGGCGCTTCTTGATTATGATGGTCAGCGGCCCGGGGAGGAAACGCTCCACCAGGCGCTGGGCCTTGTCGTCTATGAACGCTATCTCCTCCATCATGGCCACGTCGGAGACCGCCACCGATAGCGGCATGTCGAAAGGCCTCCTCTTGGCCACGTACACCTTCTTGACGGCGTTCTCGTCGTAGATGTTCGCCCCGATGCCGTAGACGGTCTCGGTCGGGTATACGACGAGCTTCCCCTCGCGCAGCTCCTCGGCGACCTCGCGCAGCTGCGCCTCGGAAAGGCCGGCCTCATCGACGTTAGCGCCGCAGTCGATCACCCTCATGGATAATCCTCCAGCATCCTCAGGCCGTTGATGATGTGCCTGCTGCCGCCGCTCTTGGCCTCCGGCCCATGGCCGGGGTAGAGCGCCTCCACCTTGAGGGCGGAGAGCTTGCGGAGGGAGGCCTCCAGCTCGTCGCGGGACGCGGAGGGGGTGTCATAGCGGCCGATGCCGCCCACGAAGACCGTGTCCCCCGACACCAGCGTGGCGCTGCTCTCCTCGTAGAGGCAGATGCTGCCGGCGCTGTGGCCCGGCGTGTAGATGACCTCCATGTCGTGCTCCCCGGTGGAAAGCGTCTCGCCCTCGGCGAGATCGCCCACCTCCATGGGCTCGATGCGGCCGCCGAAGTCGGTGCCCAGGGTGGCCTCGGAGTCCCCCCTCCGCAGCACCTCGGCGTCCGCAGGGGCCATCAGCAGCTCGGAGGAGAACTCGTCGGCGATCCTCTTGGCGCCGCCGACATGGTCGAAGTGGCGGTGGGTGAGCACTATGCGCTCCAGCTCCCTGCCGTCCAGCAGGGCCTTGAGCTCGGCGATGGCGTCCTCTATCTTGAAACCGGTGCCGGCGTCCACCAGTATCGGGCGCTCGCCGTCGATGAGTATCCTGTTCGCATCGAACAGGAGTGTCTGCTCCAGGATTCTGAACGACATCGCTTGAAGGTATTGAGAACAATTATTTAACTGCTACTGAGTGAAAAAGCAAGTCAGCGCTGACGCTCTGGACGCAACGCTCGCAACCAAAGAAACGGTACCCTTGCCAGGGTGGGGTGTTTAAGGTGTTTGTTCAGGAAGATCTTCTTCATACGCAACCCGTTTGACTGCTAGATCACACTCCAGCGACGCTTACGGGACGTTAGTAAGCGCGGACTGAACACCTCGGCGAACCTCGGTGCTTACATCCCGCTCCTATCAAGCTCGTCATTTACGAGCGTCCCATTGGTGCCTCTTTTTTAAGACGGCTTCGTGCTTAGATGCTTTCAGCGCTTATCCGCTATCGCGTGGCTGCTCAGCAATGCCTTGCCAGACAACTGATCAACTAGAGGCGACGAACCTTCGTTCCTCTCGTACTAGAAGGTCCTTCTCATCAGGCACCAACACCTCCATCAAAAAGCAACAAACCTGTCTCACGACGGTCTAAACCCAGCTCACGATCCCTTTTAATGGGCGAACAACCCCACCCTTGGCAGCTGCTGCACCACCAGGATAGGGAGAGCCGACAGCGAAGTAGCAAGCCACCAGGTCGATATGAACTCTTGCTGGTGACAACTCAATTATCCCCAGGGTAACTTTTCTGTCATCAATCACCCCCATTCAGGAGGTTGATTGGTTCGCTAGGCCGTAGTTTCCTATCACCGATCCTTGTTGTCTGGATCCGTGTCAAGCCAGCTTTTACCCTTGCATTCTCCGGCAGATTTCTGACCTGCCTGAGCTGACCATTGGGCGCCCTTGTTATCTTTTTGAGGGCGTGGCGCCCCACCCAAACTGCCTGCCTATAGATGTTCCTCCGGAGAGGTAAGTGATACGAATCCGCAAGGGCGGTGTTTCATCGGTGTCTCGGAGAGTGACTAGCGTCACTTCCTGGGTAACGACTCCCGCCTACCCTACACATGCGGACTCATACCACAACCACAGGTTGCAGTAAAGCTCCATGGGGTCTTCGCTTTCAGATGGAGGGGTCTGGATTGTGCACCAGACAATATTGATTTCACTAGCTTCCAGGCGGGGACAGTGGAACTCTCGTTGGGCCTTCATGCAAGCCGCCAATTAAGCGGCAAGGTATTACGCTACCTTAAGAGGGTCATAGTTCCCCCCGCCGTTTAACGGTCCTTCGCTCCGTTGGAACAGAGTTTGAGATACCGTCACTGGGCAGGCTTCAGCCGCTATACACATCCTTTCGAACTAGCAGCGACCTATGTTTTTACTAAACAGTCGGAGTTCCTTTGTCACTGCGACCAGCTATTCTCATCGCTGGCACCCCTTATCCCGAAGTTACAGGGCTAATTTGCCGAGTTCCCTCGCCTGGATTACGCTAACACGCCTTAGGCTATTCACCTAGGGGCACCTGTGTCGGTTCTGGGTACGAACAGAACAAGTGTAACTGAGTCTCTTTTCACGGACACCAGGAATCGTCCGAAGCGGGCCTTCGCCCGCCTCGTCACACATTCACCCGCTTCTCACCATTACGGTTCTCCACAGGCTTCGGTGCTTGAATATGCTGGCTTACATACTCGGACTATCCCGATGTGTCAAGACCAGGCAAAATTTGTTCTGGCGCAGGAATATTGACCTGCTTCCCTTTCGATAGCTTCGATTAAGAACTACCTTAGGATCGGCTAACTCTTGGCTGACGAACATTGCCAAGAAACCCTTGCCCCTGCGGCGGAACGGATTCTCACCGTTCTTTGCTGCTACTCTCACCAGGATCCTCGTTCGAACGCGGTCCACAGGACCTCACGGCCCCACTTCTACCCACGCACGACGCCCCCCTACCGAATCACCTTGCGGTGTCCTGTAGTATCGGTGATCGGCTTAGCCCCGTCCATTTTCAGGGCCCATAATCTCGACTGGTGAGCTGTTACGCTTTCTTTAAAGGATGGCTGCTTCTAAGCCCACCTCCCAGTTGTCTTGGACTACCGACGCCTTTTCGTATTACACTTAGCCGATACTTAGGGACCTTAACTACAGTCTGGGTTGTTTCCCTCATGGTTACCAAGCTTACCCCGGGCAACCTCACTCCCAGCGTCTACGACGATCACAAGTTCGGAGTTTGACAGGGTACCGAGGGATTTCTCCCCCTAAATACCCAATCAGTGCTCTACCTCATGATCAGCCTCGGCTGAGATCTACCTACGAGTAGTTTCGGGGGGAACCAGCTATTACCGGCCTAGATTGGCCTTTCACCCCTATACCCAGGTCATCCGAACGATTTGAACATCAGTACCGGTTCGGTCCTCCACCTCCCTTTCGAGAGGCTTCAACCTGCCCAGGCATAGATCGACCGGCTTCGGGTATCTGCACCAATGACTCCAGGCGAGCACACCTCGCCCCTCGCTGTAAAGCTGCGGGCTGTCGGTTTCCCTTCGGCTTCGTCCCTACGGACTTAACCTCGCCATTGACCAGAACTCCCTGGCCCGTTTTTCTAAACGGACAATATAACACTGGTCCACCAATATGATTGGCTTCTTCCCTTAGATGCTATATAAATCTATTACCGTATGGTTTCAGGCTCTTTTACCCTCCCGTCAGGGGTACTTTTCAGTTTTCACTCACGCTACTATTGCGCTATCGGTCTCGAGACGTATTTAGGGTTGGAGGTGAATGCCCCCCAAATTCATGCGCGATATCCAACGCACACTACTCTGGAACATCGGAAATCCTCTTTTCAGGCTTCTCTTAAGGGACTATCACCCTCTGTGGTGTGGCGTTCCAGCCAACTTCAGATAACCGGACGAAGAGGTAAACGAGTCCGAACTCCACATCTCCCTGTCATTTCTGCAGGGATTCGGTTTGCCCTATGCCGTGTTCGATCGCCTCTACTGGCGGCATCTCAATTGATTTCTTTTCCTGCGGGTACTAAGATGCTTCAATCCCCCGCGTTCCCGAACATTACTGTCCATTCCGAAGAATAGGAAGTCCCATTAGGCCATCACCGGATCTTAGGCTCCTTGCACCTACCCGGCGCTTATCGCAGCTTGGCACGACCTTCCTCGGCGCTCGAGCCGAACCATCCCCCATACGGCGTAGCATCGCCGCTGGCGTATGATCTAGCACACGTCCAGGTTGCGTATGAACGGTAATCATCGAAACACCCGACCTCTTCCTTGAATCGGGGTTCTATACCTCTTCCCCGGGAAACATGCTGCTTCGCGGGTGCACGACTTTTAATCGTTAGCCAGTATTCGCGGCCCATCTTACTGGGCCACCGGCGAATGTCCCGATTATCGGGGTGGTATATAACCCTTTCCCAACACCGGTCCCATCGCCCGGAACATACCGGACAACGCGATGCTCTCCATCGCGCAACCCCATTACATGGCAATTGGTATATAAAGTTTCTTAGGTGACCTGGCCACCCCGCCGCATCTCATGGCATGTAGAGGACGGTGAAGCATGAAGGGAACCTTTTCCTCAGCTCCCGCAGGTGCGGATGGTAGAAGCGCAGCGAGTCCTCGAGGTGCTTCTTGCGGCCCAGTATGCGGGCGACGACCTCGGACTCCAGCCTGCCGTCCACCCTCCAGGCCCCGCTCTGCGACGCGGTGTCGGTGCTCACGTATATGGGCACCCGCAGCCGGCGGGCCTCGTTGTCCTCGACGAAGGCGCGGAGCCTACTCAGCTCCTCCTTGGAGATGGGCACCTCGCTGCCGTCCCGGGTGGTGTATCCCGGCGACTCCTCCTCCAGGAGCTCTTCGATGGACAGCCTCTGCCGGGGCATGTGGCTGTTCATGGTCTGGATGATCTTCTCGACGTCGAACCTGTCCTGCACGACCACGAGAGGGGCGGCAGGGCAGATAAGTGATTCCCCGCCGCCTGAGCTCCGGAACGGAGCTGGCTCATGCCTCCGGCGGACTGGTGGGCTTGAAGGATTTACATAAGGGTAATGGGATGTCCTCCTGAACATGACCCGGGACGTACCGCCATGGCTGCAGGAGGCCCTAGACTCCCATCCCTGCTACAACGAGAAGGCCCACCGCAGCTTCGCGCGCATGCATCTGCCGGTGGCGCCGCGCTGCAACATCCAGTGCAACTACTGCGACCGGCGCTACGACTGCAGCAACGAGTCGCGGCCAGGCGTCACCAGCGAGCTTCTGAGCCCGCAGGAGGCCTTGGAGAAGGTGCGCATGGTCAAGGAGAGGATACCGGAGCTGAGCGTGGTGGCGGTCGCCGGGCCCGGCGACCCGCTGGCCAACGAGGAGACCTTCAGCGCCATGAGGATGGTGAAGGAGGAGTTCCCCGATCTCACCCTCTGCCTGTCCACCAACGGCCTCATGCTCCCTGACAATCTCGACCGCATCAAGGAGCTGGGCATCGGCTTCGTGACGGTGACCATTAACGCTGTCGATCCTGACGTGGGCAAGGACATCTACGAGTTCGTCAGCTTCAAGGGCAGGAACTACCGCGGCCGCGAGGCGGCGGAGGTACTATTGCAGAGGCAGCTGGAGGGCATCAAGGGCTGTGTGGAGAGGGACATACTCGTCAAGGCGAACATGGTCCTCATCCCCGACATAAACGGCGAGCACATACCGGAGGCGGTGGAGAGGCTGAAGGAGCTCGGCGTGTACATAATCAACATACTGCCGCTGATACCGGTGGAGGGCACCGCCTTCGCCGACCAGCGGGCGCCCACCGCCAGGGAGAGGAAGGAGCTGCAGGACCGCTGCTCCGGCGACGGCGTGAAGATGATGCGCCACTGCAAGCAGTGCCGCGCCGACGCCATCGGCCTGCTGGGCGACGACCGCTCCGCCGAGTTCGAGAAGGCCGCCTGCGGCTCGTCCTGCGGACCGGGGAAGGCGATGCAGGTGAGCGGGCCGCCCTGCCGCAGCGTGGCGGTGGCCAGCGGCGACGGCGTCAACGTGGACGGCGGACTGGGCAACAGCGCCCTGTTCCGTCTGTTCGAGATCAGGGGCGGAGAGGCGGTGGAAGCCGGGAGCACGGAGGTCAACCAGTACATGGACGTGCCCCTGGTGGGCGAGGCCCACCGCCGCCGCCTGCAGCTGGTGGCCGACCAGCTCAGCGGGCATGCGGCCGTCGTTGTCTCTGAGATAGGGCATCTGGCGCTGTCGATGATGGAGGGCCGCGGCGTCAAGGTCGTCGTCCACCGCGGAACGGTGGAGGAGGGTCTGAAGGCAGCGATTCGAGAGTTGGATGCCGATGACTGAAAGCTGTTCCGATGCCGTCGCCAGGGCGCTGCGCTCCCGAGGGGTGGAAAGGGTGTACGGCATCCCGGGCGGAGAGACCGTGCACCTGGTGGACTCGTTGCTTTCGCACGGCATCGAGCTCGTGGTGACCAGGCATGAGAACTCGGCGGCGTTCATGGGCCTGATGGGCGCGCGGCACGACGGCCGGCCCGGCGTGTGCATGGCCACCATCGGGCCGGGGGCGAGCAACATGGTCATGGGGGCGGGAACCGCCACGCTGGACTTCGCCCCCCTGCTGGCGATCACCGGCGAGCTTCCCGCTGACGAGCGCGGCCATCCCCGTAAACAGATGATCCCCCAGAACGACCTTTTCCGTACGGTCTGCAAGGGCTCCTACGAATTGACGGAGGATGGGCCGGACGCCTGCTGCCTCCGGGCGCTCGACCTGGCAACGGCCGAGAGGCCGGGGGCGGTGCATCTGGCGCTGCCGGCGGACGT
>PUJZ01000008.1 GCA_003550345.1 Methanomassiliicoccaceae archaeon | reverse complement strand
CCGACCACGGCGGCGATGGGCGCATCCATCGCCTCGTTGACGGAGGACAGCAGGTTGAGCACGCCGCGGTGGCAGCATCCCGTCAGCAGCAGCAGGCCGTCCGGCGTCGCCAGCGAGAGGCTGAGCTCGTCCTCCATCATGTCCTTGGTCCAGCCCTCGGGCCCTTTCACCAGAAGGCGCTCGCTCAGGGAGTCGATCTCCTTCAGCGGGGGGGCGGTGACGATGGTCATGCTCTCGCTCAGGGAGGTCCATTCCTCCACGGGGCGGAAGACGGCCTTCTCCTTCTGCTCCGGCAGCAGGCGGGGGGCGGAGAGGGGGCGGTAGGGGATCCCCTTGAAGCCCTTGGCCTTGCGCCGGTCGAACAGCGGGTGAGCGTACACGTCAACGGGCGATTCGCGCGCATCCAGGAAGGAGGGCAGCCCGCCGGCGTGGTCGATGTGGCCGTGCGACAGCACCACGCGGTCCACCGACTCGGGGTCGATGCGCAGCCTCTCCAGGTTGTGCATCAGGTAGCGGCCCCGCATCCCGGTGTCGAAGAGCGTGCGCTCGCCGTCGATGTCGACGATGAAGCCTTGGCCCTTGGCGCCGATAAGGTCGGTGCCCACCAGGGCGCCGTTGTCGTAGACGCTCAGGACTCGGGAGCCGGGCATGTGGCGCCATAGCGCATCCGGATAGAAAAATGTTCATGCGTTCCCGTACAGCTTGAGGGGAAGCTCGTGGCAGCAGCGCCAGACCGCCTCCTCGCTGAGCTCGCCCGATTGCGTCAGACCTTTGACGCGCTTGGGCACCGAGACGATGTCCATCGCCGCCCCGGGACGCGCCGGGTCATCGATGAAGTCGGTCTCGATGAGGAAGTCGCCGCCCTTGGACACGGCCTCGCGTATCGCTTTCCGCGAGGCGGGGATCGACGGCGTGACGCCGTGGTTCTCCTCCGGCAGGGTGAGCGGGGGGGCGAGGTGCTTCACCGCCCGCCAGCGCTCCAGGCGGGCGGAGTCCGCCATCTCCGCGAAGGACCTCATCTCCTTCGGCCCCACCGCCTCGCTGTGGATGATCACCGGGCAGGAGAGCTCGGCCGCCAGCTCCATGGCCTTGCGGAGAAGGCGGTCGCTTGCCCCGACCGCCTCCTGGTCCACGGGGAAGTGGGGCCTGCCCACCTCCCCTATGGCCGCGGCCCTGCCCTCCCTGACCATGTCCGCGGCGATCTCCAGGGCCTTCCCCATCTCCTCCTCGGCCCTCCCGGCCCCGAGGGCGTCCCTCAGCTTGAGGAAGCTGAGCGGATAGGGGCCGAGGGCGACGTTCACCGTGAGGCCCTCGCGGCGGCCCTTCTCCGCGAAGGAAAGCGTCAGCTCGTAGCCCTCGCGGAACGACTCCGCGCCTTTGACGGCGATATGCGGGTAGGGCAGGTTGACCAAGGTCAGGCCGCTGCCCCCCGCCCTCTTGAAGCGCCGGAGCGCCTCCACGCCCTCGCCGTCAGGGCGGAGGTGGACATGGTTGTCGTAGGCCGGGAGGGGCATGCCGTGACCAGCTACGAACAAGCTAATTATACTTGCGCGGCGCTCAGAAGGACGATGGACGCCGGCTCCCGCTTCATGGTCAAGGCCTTCCGCCGCTACTACCGGGAGAGGGCGCCGCCGCTGCCCCACCGCTTCGGCCGACGGGAGTTCGGCTTCATGTTCTTCGACCGCAGCTACATGCAGCGGCACACCTCCTTCTCCCGCGGCGAGGATTTGCACAGCCTCCTCGTGAGCCAGGCGCCGGCGCACTGCTACCATTCCACCGCTTACTACCAGACCCCGGGGGCGGCCACCATGGAGGAGAAGTCCTGGATGGGGGCCGACCTCATCTTCGACCTCGACGCCGACCACCTGCACGGCGCCGAGGGGATGGAGTACGGCGAGATGCTGGAGGCCGTGAAGACGGAGATGCTCCGCCTTTTGGACGACTACCTGTTCGGGGACCTGGGCTTCTCCCCGGAGGACGTGAGCATCGTCTTCTCCGGCGGGCGCGGCTACCATGCCCACGTCCGGACGCCGGAGGTGCTGCGCCTGGGCGGACCGGAGAGGCGGGAGATCGTCGACTACATCACCGGCACCGGGCTTCTGGCGGACTGGGTCTTCCCGCATTCCCGCACCGTCCTCAGCAAAGGGCGATACTCGCGGGAGTACAAGGCCCGCGGCCTGCCGCCCGCCGACGCGGGCGGCTGGAGGCGGAGGATGCGGACGGCGATGCTGTCGCTCTTCGAGGACATGGAGGGCGAGGGCGCGAAGGAGCTTAAGTCGCGCTACCCTTCGCTGCAGGGCAGGACGGACAAGGCGGTGGCGAAGATGCTGGAGGAGCTGTTCAGCTCCGATGGAGGGACGAGCGCCGCCGAGAACATCGTCTCCTCGGGGATGATGGCCGCCCTGAGCAAGAAGTCGCAGGAGATGCTAGTCGAGGTCCTGGAGAAGGACATCAAGCCGACGATAGCCGGCGAGGTGGACGAGCCGGTGACCACCGACGTAAAGCGTCTCATACGCTTACCTGGGTCGTTGCACGGCAAGACGGGGCTGATGGTGGTTCCCTTGGACTACGACGGCCTGCGGGGGTTCGACCCGCTGGTCGATGCGGTGCCGGACACCCACGGCGATGACAGCGTGAAGGTTACGATGCGCGCCGACGCCGAGGTGGAGCTGCTGGGCCAACGCTTCGTTCTCAGCGGCGACGAGGAGGTGCCCGCCTCGCTGGCGGTGCATCTCATCGGCCGCCGATTCGCCTCTCTAGCCTCCAAAGGATGACGACAACGATTTAAACGGACATCCGCATCTATCGGGGGAGATGACGGAGGCCCTGGACTTCAGCAGCTCGGAGAGGGACGGCAGGCTCCTCGCCATCCGCAAGCTAAAAAGGTCGCTCTACCGCATCCAAGCGGTGGCGGTGGTGGTCTTCACGCTGCTGCTGCTGTTCACCAGCAACGGCCTGGGCATATCGCCGCTGTTCATCGGTGTGGAGAGCTTCCTCTACTTCCTGCTGATCATGGGCCTAATCTTCGCCATCGAGGGCTTCGTGTTCCGCTGGCTGGAGATCAAGATGGCCCGGAGCCGCACCGGAAGGGTCTACATGCTGAGCAAGGCGCAGCGCAAGGCCGTTCTGGGGGGAGTCATATCGCTCATTGTGCTGCTGGTCCTCCTGGTGCCGGGAGGGGCGTCGACGGCGGAGGAGCTGATGAGCAGCGAGGGGGCGGTCTCCCCCACCCTCTCCTTCTACAACAAGGACGTTCTGGGATTGGCCAGGGTCGCCTCGGTGACGGTGGTCGCCAGCGAGGACGTTCAGGTCTACCTCGTCACCGCCGAGGTGTTCCAGGAGTACGGCCTGAACAGCGAGCAGCTGCAGGCCAACAAGCT
>PUJZ01000100.1 GCA_003550345.1 Methanomassiliicoccaceae archaeon | reverse complement strand
TTCCAAAATGTGCAAATCGCAAACACCGATCGACTATCGTTTTCGGATGGCAAAAACTTGTCATTTTTTTGTGTTTCCCCTATCGCAATAGGGTGAAACGAAAAAAGTCGCACTTTTTGCCTCCTGTTTTTGGGCGATTTTTAGGCAAAAGAAAAACCGGAAATCCATTGACGACTAATCTAAGCCGTCCGGATTCCCGGGATATGAGTGAAGTTGCTGAAGTTGATATTCACCCAAAAAGGCAGAGGAGCAGCCGTTATGTTTGGCAAGACTATATATAAAAGCATAGTGGATTAACTCTTGCAGCTAGTTCTGTGGCTGACATCTCCTCTATATTGTGATACCCAAATTCCATAGTCAGGTAATGAATAACAATACATTGCACAACCCATACCAAAAAGCGCTATATGTCAATAGAATCGTGGGCGCTGACAAGAATCCAGTGATCAAACGTATACTATTATTTGATTCATAAGATGTCTTACATTGCAGCATCCCATCCATAAGCATAGGTATACTTAACAGTAAAAAATAATATAAGCTAACATCAAGATGGACCCAAAGAATACTGAAAATGATACCAATGTATATTCCTGCACACCGACTACAGATGCTAATTGACCGTTCAGAGTGTTTTAGGGTCCTAGATATATACTGATGGCATCCAAAAATAAAGGCCGTATAAGATCTTTTGCGTATAACGGAGGCAATACTGATAGTCAATAAAAATCCACTGAAGTACAAGGTGATATTCTTGAAATATCGAATGAATGCTCCCTCCGTATTGCTGTATGCCAAGACGGGAAGGAAGACCATAATTGCAAATAGTAAGCATATTTCTAGTCGATTTAACGGACTCCTGCTTAAGCAGATGCATCTGACTGCATGATTCAACTTGCGTCCACAAGACTTGCAATACATTTCTATTGAGCAACTATGAACATGAAATAGAAAACCGCAAGAATAAAGCCAACTATAGCGCCCAGACCGGCTGCCGAAGCATCCTTTGGTCTATCTTGATTCCAGACAATGAATAGTACTAGACCGACTATTGGAAGACAGATTCCTAACAATGCCCATCCAATGGAGCCAGGGTCAGAATCTGAAACATCTTTATCTTTTACAGGGAACAATAAATCAAATGAATCCGTAGACATGATAGATATTTCTCCTGTTTGGGACTTAACCTTGAGATTGCTACTATCGGGTGTTTCTATAACCTTATAAGGTTCTTCAGTATTTTTATCAGCTACAATATCACCAACATTAAAAGGGTTTTTCTCTTCTTTCTCCAATGTTCTTTTTTGTGATTGTCCACAATTTGGGCACAATACTGTTTCTTTTTTTACCTCAGTTCCACAATTACTGCAAAAAGGCATGTTGTGGTATCTCCCTTCACTTCAGAATAAACTTAGACCTTTTTTCGAAGCCATCCTGCATCCTCTGCCAATCAATACTATTTTGTCCAAAACCCAATAATCCGACTATCTTTTGTCAATAATTGCTCTTAACAAACAAACACCTCCAACTTGGCGCATTCCTCCCAATACTATCACAACCTCTAAACTGGAATGTCTAGTGCTAATGGTCATTGAAAACCCTTCCCTTTGCCAAGGACTGATATCACTGCCGCATTTGCCAAGGATCCGGAGGAAGCGAGTCTATGATCATATCAATGAGTAGCCGGTGTAATTCAATAGTGTTTTTTGGACAGTTCTAATTCTGACAATTCTTTCTTGTGAACCATACCTTCGATATCCTCTATGAGGACGGTGTCTTCATCTATCTTTTCAACAACTCTGTATGCGTTCCCGGTAGTTTTATCATTCACAATGTCTTGGACGTCTATCGTTGATTCTTCATGGTTTTGATGGACCTTACCCATCTTTTCTTTTGCTTCGTCGACTTGATCAAGCAAATAAGGAAGAACAAAAGATACAACCAATAATAGCCATTGTTCACTAATAATGGCAGCAATTATCCCAATAATAGTTCCTAAAAATTAGCAACCAGATAAATGATTTAGCCACTTGAACCCCTCCATAGCAAACTATCCTCTTTTTTTTTACTAAGCACTAGTCAGAAACGGTTAAAGTTCCCATCAATTTTCAGTATTATTGAATACCTCATTTCTGTCAATGTCTTTCTCTCAGTCATCAATGTCTCGATACATGATTTTCCCATCATCGTCTTTAATCCTCACCCGGTTTTTGCTCAGCGTGTCAACAATATGGACTGTTTTGTTGTTTGTTATGGTATCTGTGACCTTGTCGCCTTCTGTATAGCCTTTTCCACTTCTTGTTGTCGCCAAACCACGGTCCACTCGAGTGTTCATAGAACATCAGAAAGTTCAGAGACAACTAGAGTATATGCAAACTCCTCCTCGAAAGTTATCCTTATGACTCCCCAACTCCACCAGCACTAGTCACTAAGAAAAACACTTATATCCTCACCTATAACAAGATCCGATATGTCAAAACTATACCGTCTCCACTTCAGTTCTATAACGACTCAAAAAACAACTGCTCATTTACCAATCTAATCTCTATGATGCTTTATAGAGTTCAGTCCGGCTTCTTCAGTTCTTGGACATAACGATATTTGATTTTCCCTCGTTATCTTTCACTTGCACACGATTATTATCCTTGGACTCAATAACAGTAACGGTTTCTCCCGTCTTCCCGTCTATCATTTGGGCCCCTTCTGGCACTAGCTTTTTATCTGAATTGTCATTACTTATTGAGTGCTCAGTTGGAGTAGATTTGAGACGGCGATTAGAGGTTCCGCTTCCTGCCCTTCTTCGCATATCTGATGTCTCTATTAGTTCGATGCGTTCACGCATATCAATCAACAATACGATGATACTAATTTCAACGATCGAAGCAATCACAAAGATGAAAAAGACAACAGACTCCATCCGAATAGCCGGAAAAAACATTTGCACTATGATTAAAAGAGTGAATCCAATAACACGGGAACTGCAACACTTCTATTTACACAAACTTAAGTTACCATTAGTGTTTGTTCGAATTTCTCCGGTGTCATCATGAATCGTGTGTGGATTCTTTGGTTGCTGTAATAATTGGTGAGGTAGTCCTGGATGAGCACTTTCATTTCCGCTTTCGTCTTCCCCTTGTTGGGATAGATGAGTTCCCGCTTGATGGACTTGTAGAACGATTCTACCACGGCGTTGTCCACGGGCGTTCCCGGCCGACTCATCGAGTGCTGGATACCCTTCGCCTCCAGAAGGTCTCGATAGGCATAGGAGCGGTACTGTCCGCCGCGATCCGAATGGATGACGTCCGGCAGGGTGTGGGCATACTGTTTCAATGGATTGGTGACAATGTGGGTCTTCATGTTCGTGAAGACTTTGTAGCACCTGGGAATCCGGGTGGCGAGATCGATATAGCTTGACAAGTACAGGCGGCCGTCTTTGCACTGTATGTA
>PUJZ01000040.1 GCA_003550345.1 Methanomassiliicoccaceae archaeon | reverse complement strand
TCCAGGGCGATGAGGGTGGACTCCCTCATCTCCTCGCCCCAGGCGGGGTCGCGGCGCATCAGTCCCTTGAACTGGCTGTCCAGGTGCAGGTCGGCGCAATGCAGGAAGCGGAACGGGGCGTCGCCCTTCATCGTGAATATAAGATAAAGAAAAAGGGTATAAAAATGGTTTGAGGGGTCAGCCGGAGGTGCGCTCCCTGATCATCTTCTCGATGTCCACGTCCCAGGCGTGCTTCACCGGCACGATGGCCGCCGCCATCACGAAGACCAGCCCCACGACCACGGTGAAGGCCAGCGAATAGGCGCTGAGCTCCACGGGGAAGTACATGCTGGTGCGGTGGTAGAGGCTGCCCAGGTACTGGGAGAACAGATAGGCGATGGGGAGGGCAACCAGCACCGACGCGGTGGTTAGTATGCCCATCTCCAGCAATATCGGCTTGGCGAGCTCCCTCCTGTTCACGCCCAGGCTCTTCAGGGTGGCGTACTCCAGGTCCCTCTCGGCGGCGATGATCGTCACCGTGGCGGCGGCGATTATGAAGGCTATGAACCCGTTGAGGAACATGAAGCCGTTGAAGACGTCCATCATCATCGCGATGAGGTCGTCCATCGCCTCGATGGTGTCGGTCATGAATATGACCGTCGTCAAGGCCTCGTTGCCGTAGAGGGCCTCCCTGACCGCATCCTCGTCATGGCCGTCGGCGAGCTGTATGAAGGCCCCGTTGACCATGTCGTTGCCGGGCACGCCGGCGAGGGCGTCCAGGGAGGTGTACACGCCGGACTCGATCAGCGAGTGGACTATGGAGGTCACCTCGAGGGTGACATCGACGGCGCCCACGCGCAGCACGACCTCGTCACCGACCTCGAGCCCCATCTCGTCCGCGAGCACGTATGCCAGATTGGCACCGCTCGGGTCGAGCTCCCCATCGAGGACGCGGAATTCGCGGATGTCCTCAAGATGATCGCTCGCTGTGATGTAGGCGCTTTCGCTCGCACCGTCATGACTCAGCTCTCCCAGGAGCACTTTGAACGGCATGACCTTCTCAGCGCTGCCCGCGGGCAGGCCCAGCATGGTCTCGTTCACCGCAGTGTCCGGGAATGTGCCGGCGAAGTTCACCTCCACATCCCAGTTGCCGTCCTCGGTCATTCCGCTGATGTATGTGAGGGCGGAGTCGCCCACCACCATCCAGGAGCCGGTCACGCCCACCGCCAGCCCGATCACCAGTATGGTGGCGAAGGTCTGCTTGGGGCGGCGGACGGTGTTCCTCAGGCCCAGGGTGAAGAGCTTGGAGCGCTTCGACCTCTTGCGGGCGAAGGTGAATATGCGGCTCTCCTCGTGGTGCTCCAGGGCCTCGCTGGGGGTCAGGTCGCGCAGCTTCATCAGCGGCCAGACCAGGGCGGCGAGCACGAAGAGGTAACAGACCGCTATGCCCAGTATGAACGGCGTGAGAACGACCGGCATCACTATGCCGATGTCGCCCAGCACCGATTCGAACAGGCCCACTATCATCCCGTAGGAGAGCAGCACGCCCAGGACCACGCTGAGCAGCGCGGATATGGTGGCTATCAGCAGCCCGAAGCTGAGGTAGGCGCGGATGATCTCCCGGTGGTCGTAGCCCATGGCCATGAGCACGCCGATGAAGCGGGTGTCGTTCTGCACCACGCGCTGGAACACCATCAGGATGGCGAAGCCGCCCACGAACAGGAACATACCGGCGAGCACTGGCAGTATGAGGCGCCACTCGTCGGCGTTGGCGGTGAGGAATATGATGGACGGATGGTCCTCCTGCAGCACCACATTGCTGACTCCGAAGGCGTCGAGGGCGTCCAGCACCGCATCGACGTCATCGGTGAGGACGGCGATGCTGTTCACCTTGTCACCGATGGGCGAGGACTGGTAGTTGAGCGCCTGCAGCTGCTCCAGGGGCAGGAAGGCCACCGCCACGCCGCCAGGCATGGAGAAGCCTCCGAAGCTGACGTCGCCGGCCATGAGGAACTCGGTGCTGCCTCCGATGCCGGTGACATCGAGCTCCAGCTCCTGGCCGAGCACAGTGAATGAGGCCTTCTTGCCCAGGTCGAGCCCCTGGTCCTCCATCCCCTTCTGCACCACGGTCTCGTTGAAGGCGCTGAACGCGCTTCCGCGCTCCATGTCCAACCTGTTGATGTCCTCGGGCTGGGCCTCCTCAACGCCCAGCAGCTCCGCCGGGTAGCGGACGCCGTCATCGTCCCAATAGTGGCCTTGCAGGGAGATCCTCAGCTGATAGGCGTCCACCGTGCCGTCCGCCACCAGGGCGTCCAGGGCATTGGCTACGTCCGTCCTGTTCTCGAAGCCGCCCAGGGTGATGAACGCGTCAGGGAACTTGTAGTTCTCCAACCTGTCCTCTACGGTGGCGTCCATCGATTCGGCCCCGTAGAGGCCCATGATGAACATGCCCGCCGCCCAGGCCATGAGCAGCGATATGCCGATCACCCGCCATTTCATCTGTCGGTTCTTGCGTACGACCGACAACTGGAGCGTCTTCATCTCAAGCACCGTTCAGTGTCAGTACGCCGTTGCCGAGCTCGTAGACGCGGTCGGCGTACTTCTTGAGCTTGCTGTTGTGCGTGACTATGAAGAAGGTGGTGCCGAACTCCTTCTGCAGCTCCTTCATGAGGTCCATGATGGCCTCCTCCCTCTTCCCGTCCAGGTTGCCGGTGGGCTCATCGGCGAGGATGATCCGCGGCTCCTTGGCCAGCGCCCGGGCGATGGCCACCCGCTGCTGCTGCCCGCCGGAGAGCTCCTGGGGGAAGTTGTGCATCTTGTCCTCCAGGCCCACCATGCGCAGGTACTTCTCGGCCCGGCCGGAGTTGGCCTTGCCGTCCTTGGAGATGGTCTCCAGGGAGAGCTCCACGTTCTCCAGGGCGGTGAGCGTGGGCACCAGGTTATAGAACTGGAATATGAACCCCACCTTGTTCCTCCGGAAGGCCGTTAGGCCTACGGGGTCGTAGCCGGCGATGTCCTCGCCGTCCACGACCACGCTGCCGGCGTCGGGCACGTCTATCCCTCCCAGTATGTTCATGAGCGTGGTCTTTCCGCTGCCCGAGGGGCCCATGATGATGACCATCTCCCCCTTGTGGGCTTCCATCTCCAGCCCGGTCAGGACCGCAGTGAACTCGGCCCCTGAGCTGTACCCTTTGTCGACGTTCTTGAGTTCGATCAGACCCATGTCCGTTCCTCCAACTTTTTTTGGGATTAATACATCACATATATAGTTATCGTAATGAGATAATAAAAAATCGTTATTATCCCAAAAGAGATAAATCATCGTAGATCGGACGCCCTAGCGTCGCCAACCTGAATCCTTCCCAGGCAGCGCGGTCTCGTTCAGCCGGAGGTGCGCTCGCGGATCACCCTCTCCACATCCACCTTGCCGGCGTGCCTGATGGGGACGATGGCGGCGGCCATGGTGAAGAAGAGCCCG
>PUJZ01000039.1 GCA_003550345.1 Methanomassiliicoccaceae archaeon | reverse complement strand
GCTCTGGGTCGACTAGAGACACCCCTGTTCTGGCGAACAAGGGCGTGCCCTCCAGGGTTCCCCTGAGCGCGGTACGCAGGGATGGTGGTCAAACGGGATCTTCCTCCCGCCCTCAACGCCGCGGAATGCCGCCAGGGCGAACGGGCTCGATGATCTCGGTCCAGCGACTCTCCGGGCCGGTGACGAAGACCACGTCCTCCTAGCGGCCGTCGTCCGGAAGCTTAACCACGGGCACCTGCCGCGATCAGCGCGCGACGCGTTCGCCGCGATCCGCACGATCACGGTTGAGGCCATGGAGCATTGGCTCGCGCGAAAGCAGGGTCTTACCTTGGATCAGACAGTGACCGACTGCTTGATCTTGTCTGACTTGGCGGCCACCGAGCAGTTGACCGGTGCCGATGAACATGAAAGGGTTCCGGTTATCGGCAAGCCCCTTGGACCAACGTCTTTGGAGATAGCACCGCATGGGCGAGGAAAGAAACGATTTCGTGGACCACATGACAGACTATTTCATGCACCGCATAGACGAGTGGCTGGGCTTCGACATCCCCGAAGCAGGAACGGAAGAACACGACATGTGGATGTACAAGGTTGCAGAGGTCGAGCAGATTCAGTCACTGCAAGGCGTAATTACCTACATCCAAGAGTCCATGGGGCGGGATTTCGCGGAATTCACCATTGAAGGTGAGTACGACTTGGTTCAGGCGGGGATGAATCCGTTGGAAATCCCGCGTTCTGTTATAGTCGCCTTGGGTGAATCGATAGCTCTGGAGGAGGAAGCCGACGCTCAGGCCGAATACGCCTTGTATGAATATGGGGGCAAATATTTCGCTGTTCCGGGCGAGACTAATGCGAACGTCAGGTATTTCGATTCTGAACGCGACGCTTTAGCATTTCTAGGGATGGATGCACCTGCCGACACTGGGCAGTCAATCGATACAGGCGAAGCCAGGCCCGTCAAGCCATTGTCGGTCGACTTAGACGCGCTCCATGAGGATATCAAACGCTACAAGGCTGCTGTTTCACGAGCCGTAAAGCGCAGACCGACCCGAATCATCCACGTGGTGATACCTGAATGGCCGGGGGGAACCATGGCAATCAAATTTGGATCGGTTTTATTTTCCTCCTTATACACGAAGAGGGAAAAAATCACGCTGGTTCAGTTCGAGCCAGAGCGGATATTTCGTGTGGAGAGTGCTGTTACTGAAACGGAGTTTCGGGAAACCCTTTCTAAATACAGGGGCTTGGGTGTGTCATGCTCTGGAGAGATTCGCTTCATTGTGGGCGAGATGAATCTTCCTGAAGAACGGTCAACCTCATGAAACCCGTCTGCTCGTGTGGAAACGAGTTCGAAGGGATCTCCCGCATTACGTTCGGGCGCTTAGCGATCGGGCCGCGACTCCGAATCTAAGGAGCAGCCTCGATGGTTGAATGCTCGAAGAAGGAGGATGCGATTTCGGCCGTATTGGGGGCAGTCCTAACATAGATTTAGGCAATACTAAGCTTCATGTTGTTTCTGGTGTTCTTTATGTCGCAACTGTTTGTGTGCTTGCTGGTGTTTTTCGAGGTCAGCGGCGCCAAGGTGGTATATTCGTGAAGGACGAACAACATGAAGTCTGGCGGCTTTTAACTCTGATGAGCGATATGCATCTTTCGCCAAGGGAGTACAAGCTCGCTGTTCTTACTCTCGTCTTTCTGAAGCTTCTATCCGATCTGTTCGAAGCCCGTTCCAGAGTAATGGACGCCGGCTTTCGTGGTTCGCGGTTGGTGGAACAACGTCTGTTCTACGAGATGGAAAATATCTTCTGGATCCCGAGGGGTTCGCGGTTCCCGGTTGTCTTGGCGAAGGCATGGAGCCCTGCATTCCCGCAGATCCTCAGCCGAGCAGTTCGACGCCTCGAAGCGGCGAACCCGAGCCTCAGGAACGTGCTCTTCCGGGATTTCCCACAATTGGAGAGCAGCCCTGCCCAGCTACGGGCACTGGCACAACAAATTGGCGGCATCGACTTCGCTTCGATCGGCGGTGCGCCTCGGGAGGCCTTCGGCGAGATCTGCGACTACCTACTGAGCAGCGTGGCTCGGGCAGAAGGGATGGTCGGTAATGGGTTCCATACGCCGTTGCCTGTGGCTCGGCTGCTGGTGGAGATTCTCAAACCGCAGCAAGATCCGGCGCTTGGGGGCCGAGTGCGGGTCTACGACCCCTGCTGTGGCGCGGGCGAAGTATTGGTTCAGGTCAAGCGATTCTTCGAGGACCACGGTGGCCCGTCTAACGCATTGCAGCTAAATGGGCAAACGTCGAGCTTCGCTACGTGGCAGATGTGCAGAATGAACCTCGAGGGCCGGGGCATCGAGGCGGACATCCGGATGAGCTTGGCGGGGGAGAACAAGTTCGGTGATCTGCGTGCTAACTTCATTCTGTCCAACCTGATGTTCATCACGTCGGTATCCGGGGAGGGTTGGACGAGCAGCGATACGACGATGACGGACCAGGAATCGCAGGTGGGCGTCCACTGCGCGTGGCTAAATGGGACTCACGAACAACTCTCGGAGCACGGAAAGAGCGGGACCGTTTCGGCCGAATGTGTGGAACGTGAATCCAGACCTGGTGACCGAGAGGCCCTGAAATCCCTCGTTCATGATGATTCGTTGGAGTGTGTCATCGCGCTTCCAGAGGGCTTGTTCGTCGGCCCACAAATCCCTGCGTGCGCATGGTTTACCAGCCGTGACAAGAAGCCGGGCCCTAATGGATCGATGGACCGCACGGATCAGATTCTGTTCATTAACGCTCGGAACCTGGCGTCGAACCGGCTTTCCCGAACCCAAGTCGAATTCACCGACGGGGATCTGCGTACAATTTCGGGGATCTATCGCCGGTGGCGCGGCACCGCAGACAGTCGCGGCCTAGCGTACGAGAACATTCCAGGTTTCTGTTATGCAGCTACCATCGATGAGATTGCCCGGCGCGACTATATTCTGTCCCCTAGCAGGTACGTGGGCGCTGACCGGGGGCGGGCTACTTTAGGATGAAGAGAAGGAACTCGCGAAAGAACAACGGCTTGAATTACTCTGCCGGTCGGGGCTCGAGAAATGGGGCTGCGAAACCACGTATGGCGAGCAAATTTCGCCGTCACTCACCGCATCTAACCTAACGAAAGCCACGTACTTCAGGCCGCCCTGGTCCGGACGCTTGACCACAGGCGTTTGTCGCCATCAACACAATCGCGGTTGAGGCCGTGGAGGATTGGCTCACGCGCCGGCCGAACGCCCCGGGATGGCGGCGGTAGCGGGCGGCGATGCGAGAACCAGGCATTCAAGTCAGCAGTTAACGAACATAGCCCTGCGTAGCGAGACGGCCGCCCGGTGGCGATCACTCGCCCGGCGTCAGAATCTCAACCTCGACCAGACCGTGAGCCGGTTGCTAGACATGGTGTGACGATTAGTTGACCGATGCGGGACGAGTCCGGTACGGTTCGCCACTCCACAACTGGCAAAGGGAACCGCCATGCTATCCACCACGCGCCGTTCTGGCGAAGACATCGTCGT
>PUJZ01000002.1 GCA_003550345.1 Methanomassiliicoccaceae archaeon | reverse complement strand
CGCTGGAAGGGTCGACGGGTTCGCGTTCAGCTCCGCCCTCTCGGCGCGCACCTTCATGGAGCAGGCTTCCCAGCTTCTAGGTGAAGACGAGGCGCTGAGGGCCGTATCGGCGGTGGCGGTGGCCGCCATCGGACCGCCGACGGCCCATGCCCTGGAGGATGTTGGCGTCGCCGTCGATCTCATCGCCTCCGAGGCCGATTTCGAACGCATGCTCGAAGAGCTGAAGGCGTTCCTGGAACGGTGATGACAAAAATACCAGTAACAATATTATTGTAATTTTTAGCACAATAAATATTAAGAATGGATGCCTTCCGTGTTACTAGGTGCCAAAATGGCGAATGAAGCGATACTTCTGATAGGACACGGCTCGAAGCTCGATTACAACAAGCAGGTCCTGGAGCTGCAGGCGGAGAACCTGCGGCGCAGGGGGCACGAGAACGTGTTCATAGGCTACAACGAGAAGACCATGCCGCTGGTGGGGGAGAAGCTCGCAGAGATCATGGAGCAGGGCTTCGACACCGTGTACGCGATGCCGGTGTTCATCGCCTCCGGGGTGCACATAACCAGGGACATACCCCGCAAGCTGGGGATACCGGAGGGGAGCGACGGCGGCGAGGTGGAGGTCGACGGCCGCAAGGCTACCGTGAAGTACGGGGAGCCGCTGGGCAACGACCCGAGGATAGCCGACATCCTCACCGAAAGGATAGAGTCCCTGCGCTAGGTGGAGAAGGATGGACGTCCTGATCCTCGACCTCACCCATGGCGGGGACCTGCTCGCCAGGCGTTACCGCGACCAGGGCCACGAGGTCACCGCGGTGGACGTCTACGGCCTCTGCTCCGACGCTGAGCTCCGCTCCCTCGATGACGAGGGCATAGAGGCGCTCCGCGCCGCCCCGCCCCGGGAGTTCGAGCTCCTGGTGTCCCCGGTGCACTGCCCGGACTCCTTCATCCGGGACGCCTCCTTCCGTCGGCGATCGAGCTTCCACCAGGCCGTGGGCGAGCTGATCGATGACGACCGGTTCCGCATCGAGGTCACCGGCGTCAAGGGGAAGACGTCCAGCTGCCATCTCATCGCCCACATGCTCGCCGCTGACGGCCGCAGCGTGCTCCTGCACAGCTCCAGCGGAAGGGAGCTCTTCAGGAACGGGACGAGGCGGACGCTGCAGAAGGAGGTGAGCATCAACCCTGTTTCACTCCTAAGCCTTCCGGAGGATGACGTGGACGTGGTCGTGGCCGAGATGTCCCTGGGCGGCAGCGGCGAGGCCGACATCGGCATCATAACCGACCGCGATGCGGACTACGCGATAGCCGCCGGCACACGGAGCGCGAGGGAGGCGAAGGCCTCCATGATAGGCCGCGCCGGCAGGACCCTCCTCCCGCTGGGCCACCGCGTCCCGGATGGTGTCCGCGCTGATATGGTGGAGTGCCATGGCGGCAGGGTCAAGATGGGGCGCAAGGCGCGTTTGGGGGAGGGGCAGCGGTTGACCCTGCGCCTCGGCGACGAGGTCGACGTGACATTGCAGGGATGCTACCTGGGCGCCGCCTACCGCGGCGCCATAGAGGTCGCCGTGGCGGCGGCGCTGATGGCGGGCGTGGACGAATCGGCCATCGTCGGACACCTAGAGTCATTCAAGGGCGTGCCTGGCCGGGGCGAGGTCCGGCTGAACGGCGACGGACATTACCTGCTGGAGAGGAACCCGGGCATATCGGCGGCCTCGATAGCCCACCAGCTGGAATCATTGGAGCCCGGCGGCGGGTCCGCGGTGCTCGTGCCCGCCGACCGCAAGGTTTGCGATGCGTTGGACATGGAGGCGATAAGGCGCAGCATGGACGCATGGGGCATGCGGCTCACGGTCGACCATGACGCCCTAGGCCTGGACCCGTCGCTGCTGGCGGAGAGGTACGGCGCGTCGGTGGTGCTGCAGAAGGAGGCCTACCGTTGAAAAGAGTGCTTCATTCCAGACCGAATCCGATCGTCGCCGCCATGTACACCCTCCGCGACCTGGACGCGGATGCGATTGTGGTGCACGGCCCGGCAGGATGCGGCTTCATGGCGTCCCGGATGCTGGAGGAGGCGGGGGTCAGGGTGCTCACCACCGCCATGGACGAAACGGGGCTGATATTCGGGGCCACCGACGCCCTGCGCGACGTGGTAAAGGACGTGGACCGGATGTTCTCCCCCCGGATGATAGGGGTGGTGGGGACCTGCGCGTCGATGATCATCGGCGAGGACTTCAACGCCGTGGACCTCGATGACGTGGACGCATCGGTGCTCTTCGTGGACGTCCACGGCTGCATGGGCGACAACACCGAGGGCGCGATACGGACGATGGAGGCCGCTTGGCGGGCGGGGGCGATCGACGTGGATGAACTGGAGCGCCAGAGGAGGCTTCTGCGCTCCGCCACCGGCATGGAGAAGCGGGAGGGCATGGCGGGCGGCGGCTACATCACGCCGTCGCGCGGGCCGACGAAATATTCGGTGGCCAGGACGGTCGTAGACGTGCTCGCCGGCGGCGGCCGCGTCGATGTGGTGATGAACGCCAAGAAGGAGCTCGCCTACCGTTTCGCGGACATAAACGTTGCAGTGGAGGAGGCCGCTGAGGCCCTGGGAGGGGAGGCGGGCCACATCATGAACATCGACCCCGCCGCCGGGCTCCCGCGCATCCGGCGTTACGCCCAGGAGATCGCGGACGACCTGAAGGGAAGGGGCGTGGCAGCGGACATATCGGGAGGTCTCGACGAGTACGCGGTAACCGGGGAGCGCGTGGGGGAGCTGCTCGAGGGCCGCGGCAGCGACCTTCTGATATTCACCGGAGTGCCCCACGCCTATGGCGGCCTGGGACTGGATGACGTCCTGGTAACCGACCAGCCCCGCATACTCGCCCATCTCCTCCGCAAAGGGCACCGCGCGGCGGTGGGGGAGATAGCGTCCCACTCGATGGTGATGGGCGCCGATGGCATCCTGCCATCGGAGACCGGCGACACCATCCGCCAGCTCCTGAACGGCAGGGGGCGCTGAGATGGGCCGTGTCCTCATCGCCGGCACCTCCAGCGGCTGCGGCAAGACCTCGATATCCTCGGGGCTTATGTCGGCGCTCAGCGGCAGCCTCACGGTCCAGGCCTACAAGGCGGGGCCGGACTTCATCGACCCCATGTACCATCGCGCCCTCACCGGCAGACCGTCGCGGAACCTGGACGGGTACATGATGCAGGAAGAGGACATCGTCAGGCACTTCTCGGCGACCTCCGCGGACGCGGACATCGCCGTCATCGAGGGCGTGAGGGGCCTCTATGAGGGTGTGGACGCGGTCAGCGACACCGCCTCCACCGCCGGTCTGGCGAAGACGCTGCGCTGCCCGGTGGTGCTGGTGGTCAACGCCCGCTCCCTCACCCGCAGCGCCGCCGCGCTGGTGAACGGCTTCCGTTCCTTCGACCCCGAGCTGGAGATCGCCGGGGTGATACTGAACAACGTCTCCGGCGAGGGCCATCGCCGCAAGCTGCTGGATGCCATAGGCCATTACAGCGGCGTGGAGGTGCTGGGGACGGTGCGGAGGTCCGAGGAGAGCCTGCCGCAACGCCATCTCG
>PUJZ01000064.1 GCA_003550345.1 Methanomassiliicoccaceae archaeon | reverse complement strand
CTTGGCCCCCATGTCCAGGCATCGGTCGCGCGTCTCTTCGTCGGAAGCGTCGCGGCAGAGCTCCAGGTAACCCCTCAGGACGGTGACGGTGTTGAGTATGTCATGCCGGGTGATGCTGGAGAGTATGTTCAGCTTGCGGGTGGCCGACCTCAGGGCATCCTCCGCGAGCTTGCGGTCGCTGATGTCCATGAGGATGCCGCGCAGTCCCACCGCCCTCCCGTCCTCGTAGATCGGCCGCGCCGCGGTTCGCACCCATCTCACCGAGCCGTCCTTGGTGAGGTAGCGGTACTCCGAGGCCTCGTCGTCGCCTTCGAGCACCCGGCGGAAATTGTCCATCCTCCCTTCCTTGTCATCGGGGTGCACCAGCTCGACGAAGCTCCGGCCCAGGACCTCCTCGGGGCTGAACCCGGCCAGGACCTCGATGTTGGGTGATACGTAGCTTATCCTGCCCTCCGCATCGAGGGCGTAGATCACCTCACTGACGTTCTCCACCAGGTGACGGTACTTGGACTCGCTCTCCCTGAGCCTCAGCTCCATGTCCCGGCGGGACTCTAGCGAGGTCAGCGTCTCCGCCAGCAGCTTCAAGGCGTCCATCTCCTCGGAGCGCAATGCCCTTCCGCCCTCGCCGAGGTACAGTGCCACGAACCCTATCAGCTCCCCGTCGATCTCCATCGGCAGACAGACCGCTTCGCCCTCCTCCGCCTTCGTGGACCAGTCCCTGCCCTCCTTGAGCAGTTCGTGGCAGGCGGACGACAGCCTATCGAAACTGCTATCGGTCGCGGACACCGCGCCTTCGGGGGCAGCTGGGGTCCAGCTATGAACGACGCCGACGCATTCTCCCGCCAAGACCCTGCACAGGGCGACCGCATCGGCACCGCTGAAGGACCCCACCGCGGCGAGGGCGTCCGCGACACCGGAATCCAGGTCCTCCAACGGCATGTTGATGAACCCGGTGGACAGGTGCATCATCACCTCCTGGAACTCTTCCTTCCGCTTCAAAGATTCCTCGTGAAGCTTGCGCTCCGTTATGTCGGTGATGAACGACAGGGAGGCGGGACTCCCCTGCCAGGTTGTTATATCAAGGTCGATATGCACATGCCTGGTCTCAGCTGAGGAGGTCACGATGCGGAACTCGTAACTGGTAGGAGGGGACTCGCCGCGCATCCTGCGCGTATGGCGGTCGAGTACCATGTCGCGGTCGTCGGGATGGATGAAATCGATGAACGGCCGCTCGGTCAAGGTGTCATGGTCATGCCCCAGCAGCTCCATCAACGCAGGGTTGGCCTTCACTATCCCCCCTTCCTGGGCAATGAGTATCCCCACGGGGGCGGTCTCGAACAGCAGACGGTACTGCTCCTCGCTCGCCTTGAAGGCGTCCGCCTTCCTCTTGGCCTCCACGGCGGAACGAACAGCGTTGCTCAGCTCAGCGAACATCGACGCCGGGTCCCCGCCCTTCTGCAGGTAATAGTCGGCGCCGAGGTCGAAGGCCTCTATCACCACGCGCTCCCTCCCCTTGCCGGTGAATATTATGAACGGCGTCCCGTCGCCGCCGCCGCGGACCTCCCTGAGCAGCTCGATGCCGTCCTTCCTCGGCATCTGATAGTCGGAGATGATGGCGTCGTAACGGTTCCGCTCCTGCAGCCGTATCGCCTCATCGGCGTCGGCGGCGATGCTGACAACGAAGCCCTCCTTGTCCTCGAGGTAAGTGCTCGCCAGCTCCAGCAGGGACTGCTCATCGTCCACGTAAAGGACCCTGATGGGCCGCTCGCCCGATGCTTCCGCGCTCATGTCGCTGGAACAATCATCCTAGCAAGATGATATTATTATCGTTGCTTAGAGTGGATGTCCACTCCTGCGCATCGTGCGTGAGGATGGGGTTGCTATCGGGCGATGCATGACTGCTGTCGTCCGTTCTATATAGTTGAGGGCGGCCGGCGGCGGATGATCGTGACCTCTGATGGCATCTCAGCCTCTCCCCTCCGGCACTGGTCATAAGCATGCTGTGTGCGGGCCACGCATCATAGACCGAACGATAGGATTATCTCGCCTTCCCCCCGATGGGGCGTCAGTTCTTAGATTGCTCCAGATCCTCGATCGCATTGCGCCTGTTCTCCATCACGGAGCTGTTCTGGGGGTCTATCTCCAGCGCCCTGTCGAAACATACTACGGCCTCGATGAAACGTTCCTGGCTGTCCAAGGCGAGGCCGCGATTGTTCCAGGCCTCCGAGGAAAGCGGGTCCAGCTCCAAGGCCTTGTCGAATGAGGCGACGGCCTCCTCGTGACGCCTCAGGGCGTTCAACGCCCTCCCCCGGTTCGCCCATAGCTCGGGGTTGCTGCTGTCGACCAGCAGCCCCTGGTCGAAGGAGATGACCGCCTCGTCGAAAAGCTTGAGCTCCATCAGGGCAAGGCCTTTGCTGTTCCATATCATGGGTTGGCCCTTGTCGGTGGCCAGGGACTCCTCGTAGGCATCCAGCGCATCCTTGTGGCGACCTTTGTCGAACAGGGCGTCGCCAAGGTTTATCCACGCTTCGTTGAAGCGCGGGGACGAGG
Source organism: Methanomassiliicoccaceae archaeon (assembly GCA_003550345.1). Classification (GTDB taxonomy): domain Archaea; phylum Thermoplasmatota; class Thermoplasmata; order Methanomassiliicoccales; family Methanomethylophilaceae; genus PWHV01. Next base: position 1,041 of record PUJZ01000064.1, on the reverse strand, counting down.
TTATGGCCTTCTCGAAGGATTTGATGCCCTCGTCGAAACGCTTCGACCTCACCAAGGCCTTGCCCCGGTTGTTCCAGGCCTCGGCGTAGTAGGGGTTTATCCTCAAGGCCTTGTCGTAGAGCTCGACCGCCTCCTCATGGCGCTCCAATAGGTCCAGTTCCGAGGCCCTCATGTTCAGCACTTCAGGGTTCGATGTCTGCCCTGCCGCCAACGCCTCTTCCACCAGGTCCTTCTGCGCGGGGACGGGTGAAGGCTCCATGACCTTGGCGGCGGGGGCGGGCTCCTCGGACCTCTTCAAGAACTCGTCCAGCTTCTCGCGTGCGTACCGGTGGGCGGGATCGATCTTCAACGCTTTCTTCAACGATATGACAGCATCCTTGAACCTCCCCAATGATGCCAGGGAGAGGCCGCGGGATATCCATCCGTCCAGATTGCCCTTGTCGGTCTGCAGGGCGCGGTCGTAGGATGCCACGGCATCGCGGTGCCGTTGAAGCTCGGCCAGGGACAGGCCGCGCCGGTACCAGGCCTCGGCCTCCAGAGGCTGTATGCGGAGGACCTGGTCGAAGGACCTCACCGCCATTTCATGGCGCGCGAGCTCCGCCAGCGCCAGGCCGCGGTTGAACCAGACCTCTGCGTCGTCCGGAACCATGGCCAGGGCGCGGTTGTAGGAGATGACCGCCGCCTCGAAGCGCCCCAGATCGTCCAGCGCGCAGCCGCGGTTGTTCCATGCGTGGCTGTGGTCCGGGTCGAGGGCGAGGACGCGTTCGTAATATTCAAGGGCGTCCTTTATCCACCCTCCGCGGTAGAGGTTGTTGCCGCGGTTGTAGGTCTCTATCGCCTTCTCCTGTCTCTCCATCTCTTCGGCACGGGCTTTGGCCTCTTCCTCCAAAGCCCTTTTCTCCCTGAGGGTCTGGCGGCGGCGATGCCGGGCCAGAAGATAGAGGGGGCGTATCGTTATCGCCTCGTTGTAGGAATCGGCAGCCGCTTCCAGGAGGCCCAGGCGGTACAGCGCCCTTCCGCGCCGGTACCAGAGCGTGGGGT
>PUJZ01000006.1 GCA_003550345.1 Methanomassiliicoccaceae archaeon | reverse complement strand
ATGACGGCCATAGCGGCGGGGTCACACCCGGTCCCATTCCGAACCCGGAAGTAAAGTCCGCCCGCGTCCCTTGCTGTACTGTGTTGCGCGAGCGCACGGGAACCTTGGGGCGCCGTCAGCCACTCCCCCTTCATTCTCTTGCTTGCGGCTGCGGGCAATCGCAACCGATAAGTAGCCATCTCATTCTTAACCAAACCGGATGGAGCTTTCGCTGGAGCTCAGGGCGCTGCTTTTCGTCCTCTTCTGGATAGCCATACTGACGGTGCTGTACCTGCAGCTCAAGTACTTCCGCGTCCGCTCCGAGGAGCGCATCGACGCCAAGCTGGAGAGGGAGGAGCTCTACAACTCGATGGTCACCGCCCGCGCCGTCTGCGGATCGCTGCGCAACCAGGGCTACGACGTCGACGCGGCGGAGGCGGACGTGGAGAGGGCCCTGATGGCCTATGAGAGGAGGGACCACGGAGGGGCCGCCGAGCTGCTCTCCATGGCCAGGACGAGGATGATGGAGGCCAGGCAGGGGGCTGAGGAGGACCCTTTCCCGGCGGCGCGTTCGGCCGGCCCTGTCGGGCAGGGCCCGCCGCGGCCGAAGACCTCCGAGACGGAGATACAGGCCCGCTTCCTGATAGCCCGCACCCGCTCGTACGAGCCCGATGAGGAGGCCGCCGCCTTGCTGGACGATGCCGAGCAGGCCCTGGCGGCGGGCGAGGAGGAGAGGGGGCTCTCATTGGCATTCCAGGCGTGCCGGGCATCGGAGGGCTGCGCGGAGGAGGCGGAGGAGGAGGGCCTCTGCCCCGATTGCGGCGCGGAGGTCCCCGAGGAATACAGCTTCTGCGGAGCCTGCGGCAAGAAGGTTAGGTGATGGTCGATGTGGCCATACGATAATGTATAAATACGCTTGCCTTAATCGGAGAGCTCGATGATCCTCGTCAAGCTGGGAGGAAGCGTCATCACCGACAAGTCCCAGTATCAAGTCGTCCGCCTGGATGTCCTGCGCAGGCTCTGCGGGGAGATGGCGGGGGCGGAGGACATAGTCGTCGTCCATGGGGCCGGCTCATTCGGACACATAATGGCGCATGAGCACAGGCTGTCCGAGGGGCACCGCGACGCTTCGCAGATCGCCGCCTACGCCGCGGTGTCACGGGACGTCAGGGAGCTTAACCTCATGGTCCTGGACGCCATGATTGAGGCGGGCATGAGGCCGGTCTCTCTCCCTCCCAGCGCCTGCATCACTTTGAAGGACGGCAAGCTGGAGGATTTCGACGCCGGGCTGCTGCATGGGTATCTGGAGCTGGGCATGGTCCCGGTGCTGTTCGGGGACGTGGCCTTGGACAGCGTCAGGGGTTTCGCCATATGCTCCGGCGACCAGGCGATGGAGCACCTCGCCAAGGAGCTCTCCCCCCGCCGGTCGATATTCGTGTCCGATGTGGACGGGATAATGGACCGTGACCCCGGAGAGCCGGGGGCCGAGCTCCTCGCCGCCATCACCCCTGATGACCTGGACTCCATGACTTTCCATGCCCGGGTCAAGGACGTGACCGGAGGCATAAGGAGGAAGGTCGAGAGCATGCTCTCCATGTGCTCCCCCGGCATGGACTGCATCATAATCAACGGGAACGCGCCCGGGCTCCTGGCCGACGCCATCGCCGGCAAGGAGGTCAGAGGCACCAGGGTGAAGGTGGACTGAGAATGACTGGCATCGGCAACAGGAAGGAGGACCATATCAACATATGCATGAACGAGAGCATCACGCCCGAGCACTGCTATTGGGACGATGTCAAGCTCGTCCATGAGGCCCTGCCAGAGCTGGACATGGAGGACATAGACACCGGCGCCAGGGTTCTGGGCAAGAGGCTGAGCTACCCCTTCATCGTCACCGCCATCACCGGAGGCTTCCCGGGGGCGGAGAGGATAAACGGCAACATCGCCGAGGCCTGCTCCCGCCTGGGCATCGGCATGGGCGTCGGCAGCCAGCGCGCCTCCCTGGAGGGCGAGGAGCGGAGGAGCTTCGAAGTGGTCAAGGAGCATGACGTGCCCTTGGTCCTGGCCAACGTCGGCGCTCCGCAGCTGATACCGCAGCAGGGGAAACCGGCGTTCGATGAGGGCATGCTGGACGATGCCATGGAGATGGTGGGCGCCGATGCCCTGGCGGTACACCTCAACTTCCTGCAGGAGGTGGTGCAGCCTGAGGGGGACACCCGCTCCGCGGGATGCTACGACCGCATACGCGAGGTCTGCCGCGGCCGCAAGGTGGTCGCCAAGGAGACGGGCGCGGGCATATCACGCAGCACCGCCGAGCGCCTCAGGGGCGCAGGGGTGGCCGCCATCGACGTCGCGGGGATGGGGGGAACGAGCTTCTCCGCCGTTGAGCTTCACCGGGCCCGCAGCGTCGGCGACGGCGCCCGGGAGAGCATAGGCTCCAGCTTCTTCGACTGGGGGATCCCCGCCCCGGTGTCCGTGGCCTGGGCCGACGTGGGCGTCCCGGTCATCGCCAGCGGCGGGGTCAGGAACGGCCTGCATGTGGCCAAGGCCCTGAGCCTGGGAGCGTGCTGCGCCGGGGCCGCCAACCTGGTGCTCAGGGAGGCGACCGAGTCCGCTGACGCGGTGGAGGAGCGCCTCATGCGCGTGATGTCGGAGCTGAAGGCGGCGATGATGCTGACCGGGGCGAAGGACATTGAGCAAATGTCTTCAAGAAGGAGCGTGATTACCGGTAAATGCAAAGAGTGGATGTAGAGGTGCTTCGGAATGGACATTTTTGAGATTCTCAACAACCGGGCCAGGGACTTGGAGCCATTGATAACCGGCTACCTGAAGGAAGGAAGGCCTGAGAACCTTATGGATGCGGTCAGGCATTACCCCATGGCGGGCGGCAAGCGGATGAGGCCGGTCGTGGCCATGGTCGTCGCCGACGCCGTCGGCGGCAAGGGCAAGGACGCCGCGCCCTTCGGCGCCGCCTTGGAGCTGGTGCACAACTTCACTCTGGTGCACGATGACCTGATGGACAACGATGACACCCGACGCGGACTGCCCGCGGTGCACGTCAAATGGGACATGCCCACCGCGGTGCTGGCGGGGGACGCCCTCTTCGCCAAGGCCTTCGAGGTGCTGGCTGAACTGGAGGTCTCCGATGACAAGCTGCGCCGCCTCCTCAAGCTCACGGCGCAGAGCGTATGGATCCTCGCCGAGGGGCAGCAGCTCGACACCAATTACGAGAACAACCCCAACATCACCGTGGAGGACTACCTCACCATGGTGGAGAAGAAGACGTCGGTGCTGTTCGCCGCCGCCGCGGCCGGGGGAGCCATCATAGGCGGCGCCAACGAGAAGCAGGTCTGCGACCTCTACGACTACGCCAATATGCTGGGCATCGCATTCCAGCTTTGGGACGACGTCATCGGCCTCACCGGCGACGAGAGCATCACCGGCAAGCCGGTGGGAAGCGACATCCGCAACGGCAAGAGGACCGCCATCGTGATCAAGGCGCTGAGCAAGGGCGGGAGGGGGCATCCGAAATACGACGAGCTCCTCAACGTCCTCGGGAACCAGGACGCCAGCGATGAGGAGGTCAGGCGGGCCATCGACATACTGCGCGAGCTGGGCGGGGTCTCATACGCGACCGAGCTGGCGGAGCGCTACGTCAAATCCGCCAAGGAGAAGCTGAGCTCCCTTCCGGACTCCAAGCACAAGGAGTTCCTGGTGGCCCTGGCCGATTTCGCTGTCGCGCGCAGCTACTGAGCCCCGAACGATCAGGGGCAGACCACGCCGCCCTCCTCCAGGGAGAAGCTGGCGGACCGCCCCTCGGGGATGCTGCGGTGCTTCATCACCACCGCGCGGCGCCGGGCGCTGCCCGCCTTGTCCAGGCGGATGATGGTCTTGGCGTTGTGATGCAGCACATGGCCGCCGAGGAACTCGAAGGTCCCGGTGTCGATGGAGGTGTAGACCTGGGAGGTCAGGACCACCGGCACATCCATGCGGCGGGAGGCGTTGAGGAGCCTCTCCGTCTGCACTATCAGCGATTTCCGGACATTGTGCATGTCATCGCGGGCGCCCAGCCGGTAGTACATCGTCATCGAGTCCACCACGATGAGCCCGACATCGGTGTTCGACTCCGCCAGCCTGACGGCGTTCTCCACCGAGCGCCCCTGCTCCTCGAAGTCGTGCACCTGGAAGAATAGTATGTTCCTCAGCACCTCCGCCCCTTGGCCGCCGGAGATCTGGAACAGCCTCTCCATGGACACCCCCTCCGTGTCGATGTAGGCCACCTTGCGGCCCTGCAGCGCCACGTTCTTGGCCAGCTGCAGGCATATGTTGGTCTTGCCTGCGCCCGCCTCGCCGTAGAAGAGAGTCACGCAGCCTTTCTCGATGCCCCCTCCCAGCATCTGGTCCACAGGGCTGCAGTCGATGGGAATGCGCTCCACGGTGGGGAAAAAGGGTAAAGGGGTTGATAAAGCTGGCGTATCACAGCTAGCGTTTCTGCCTGCCCTTATCGCTGTCCTCGTGGTCGTTCAGGCTATAGGAGCCTTCCTTGGTCCCCTCGCCGATGCTCAGATAGAAAGGTATCGCCACGAAGAGCGAGAGCACCGACAGCACGAGGAGAAGCAGCGCCAGGGCGACGAGGATGACCAGCAGCCAGTATAATATGGCGGGCAGGTTGGCGGCAATGAAGACCAGGGCCAATATCCCCAGCACGGCGACTGCCAGGTATGCTGCCACCAGCACTGTGCTGTTCAGCCATACCCGTCTGCCCTCCGGTTCCCGATCATTCATGCCCCCGCCTCCGTCGCCCTCACTTGCTGGACCCGAGGCTTATCGATGAGCCCGACCTCCTGGGCTTGGGCATATGGGGGTGCAGCGCGTAGGCCAGGTCCTGCAGCGACAGGGACTGGATGATTATCTTGCCCGGGCCGGTGAGAGTGGTGACGAACAGCCCTTCTCCGGCGAAGAGCGCCGTCTTCAGGGAGCCGGTGGTCGATATGCTGTAGTCCACCGTCTTCTCCCAGGCAACGGCGTGGGAAGTGGACACCTTGTACTGCTGGCCCTCTTTGAGGTCGACCACGGTGAAGTCGCCGGCGGCGTGTATGAATGCGGTGCCTTTCCCGTGCAGGCGCTGCAGTATGAAGCCCTCGCCGCCGAAGAACGCCGACCGCAGCCTCTTCTGGAACGCTAGGTCCATGTCGACTCCGTCCTCCGCGACCAGGAAGGACTCCCTCTGGCATAGCCATTCATCCTCGCCGATCTCCAAGGGGTATATCTTCCCTGGTATGTTCCCCCCGAAGCCGGCTATACCGTTCCCGCCTGAGGCCCGGTAGTTCACGATGAAGAAGCTCTTCCCGGTCATGGCGCGTTTCAGGCCGCCTCCGAGGCCGCCTCGCATCTTGGCGTCCATGCTAACGTTTCCGGTCATGTAAGCCATCGCTCCGCCGTGGGAGTAGATGCTCTCATCCTCCGAGAACTCTATGTTCACCAGTTGCAGGTTCTCTCCGGTTATCGTGTACCGCATATTATCGGCCTCAGCTTGGTTTTACTCGGACATAATCCTTTGTGTGCCCCGCGCCGGATATTGACAAAAGGTTAAAACAGGAGATGGGATTCCCAACGCATGCTGACCCTCGAGAGGGGTGCGGAGGCGGTGGTCTCCGCCGCCGATTTCCTCGGCAGGGAGGCCGTGGTCAAGGCCCGCAGGCCCAAATCATACCGGGACCCGCAGCTGGACCTGTCGCTACGCTCAGCGCGCACGCGCAAGGAGGCGAGGCTGCTGCAGGCGGCGAGGCGGGCGGGGGTCAGGACGCCCTACGTGTACGACATCGACATGCGGGAGGCGAGCATAACCATGGAGATGGTCAGAGGCCCGAGGCTAAGGGACATACTGTCCCCTGAGCTCGATTCGTTGGAGCAGGTCTGCTCAGCGGTGGGCGAGGCGCTGGCGAAGCTGCACCGCGCGGGCATAAGCCACGGGGACCTCACCACCTCCAACATGATACTGGCCGATGACGGCCTATGCCTGATAGACTTCTCATTGGGCAGCATGCCCGCCAGCGTTGAGGACCTCGGAGTGGACGTCCACCTGCTGAGACGGGCCTTCATGTCCGCCCATTCGGACATACACTGGACCTTCGAGGCCCTGATCGACGGGTACCGGCGGGGCAACCCCGCCGCCGAGGCGGCATTGGCCAAGGCGGATGACATCCAAAGCAGAGGGAGGTACACATGAGGATCAAGGTCATCACCTCCAATGAGGGCAAGATGAGGGAGTACGGCCAGGCGCTGGGCGTGCTGGGCATAGAGGTGTTCCAGGGCGATGTGCCCTATGATGAGGTACAGGCGGACACGCTCGAAGAGGTGGTGGAGAAGGGGATGGAGGAGCTCAAGCAGAAGGAGGACTCCTTCATAATCGATGACTCCGGCCTCTTCATCGACCGTTTCCACGGCTTCCCGGGGGTCTACTCCGCCTACGCCCTGAAGACCCTGGGCAACGAGGGGGTCCTGAAACTGATGGCGGGGGAACGGCGCCGTTCGGCCCGTTTCGAGTGCTGCATCGGCTGCAAGCTGGCAGGCCAGGAGCCTTTCCTGGTGAGCGCCGGGTGCCAGGGGGAGATACTGGAGGAGGCCCGCGGCGCCGGCGGCTTCGGGTTCGACCCCATATTCAGCGCCGACGGCGGGCGCAGCTTCGCCGAGCTCGGCCTGGAGGAGAAGAACTCGATCTCCCACCGGGGCCGGGCGATAGCGAAGCTGGCTGAAAGGCTGGCTGAGGAGACCGGGCCATGACGTCCAACGGAAGGACCGTGCTCGTCACCGGGGCGGCGGGATTCATCGGCAGCCATCTGGTGGACGCCCTGCTGCAGAGGCGCGTCAGCGTCATCGGTGTCGACAACCTCAGCACCGGGCGCAGGGATTTCCTGGAGGATGCCATGCTCGACGACCGTTTCAGCTTCCATGAGCTCGACCTCCTAGAGGACGACCTCGGTCCTTTGCTGAAGGAGATCGGCGCCGTTTACCACCTGGCCGCCAATCCGGACGTCCGCTCGGGGTCGGAGGACACCCGGCCCCATTTCGACCAGAACGTGGTCGCCACCTACCGCGTTCTGGAGGCCTGCCGCCGGGCCGGGGTGCCCAAGTTCGTATTCGCCTCCACCTCCACCGTCTATGGCGACGCCACGGTGATGCCTACGCCTGAGGACTACGGCCCACTGCTGCCCATATCGATCTACGGCGCATCCAAGCTGGCCTGCGAGGCCCTGGTCTCATCTTACGCTCATCAGTACTCGATGCGCTCGGTGATGTTCCGTTTCGCCAACGTAGTCGGGCCGAGGAGCACCCACAACGTGCTGCACGACTTCGTCCGCAAGCTGGACGAGGACCCGGAGAGCCTGGAGATACTGGGGGCGGAACCGGGGACCTGCAAATCCTACATACACGTCAGCGACACCGTGTCGGGGATGCTCAAAGGCGCGGAGAAGGCGGAGGCCATGGTGGAGGTCTTCAACATCGGCTCCAGAGACTGGACCTTCGTGAAGGACATCGCCGACATGGTGGTCAGGAGGATGGGTCTGCAGGACGTCGAGTACCGATGGACCGGCGGCGTCGAGGGCGGGGGAGGCTGGGTCGGGGACGTCAGGAAGATGCTGCTCTCCACCAAGAAGCTGGAGAAGAAGGGGTGGTCGCCCCGGCTGACCAGCTCCGAGGCCATCGAGCTGGCGGTGATGGAGATCCTCTCCGGATGATGCGAAGCTTTATACGCTCAGCGCATTTTGTGGACGACAACGGGGCCGTGGGGTAGCTTGGCATCCTTGTGGCTTTGGGAGCCACTGACTCCGGTTCAAATCCGGGCGGCCCCACCAACCCCCGGAGGGAGGTTGCGTTCCCATGGAGATTACCACGGCGCAGGCGGTCCTCATCGTTTTCCTGATGGCGGCCGTGCCCACCCTGGAGATATGGATATCCATTCCTGCAGGCCTGGCCCTGGGCCTCGATCCCTTCACCGCCGCCGCCGTGTCGGTGCTGGGGAACTTCCTGCCCGTGGCGGTCCTGGGGCTGGGATTCGAGAGGCTGCGCTCATGGTACCGCTCCCGTTTCCCGGAATCGAAGAGGAGGCCCCCTGGCCGTGCCAGGAGGCGGTTCGACCGGATATGGGATCGCTACGGCCTCCCCGCGGTGGCATTGACCGCCCCTGCCACCCTGGGGACGCACATGGTCATCGTGATCGTCATGTCAGCGGGCACCAGGGCGGCCCCCGCGCTGGCATGGATGGCCCTGGGGCTGCTGGCATGGGCGGCGATGATCGCGGCGGCGGCAGCGCTGGGGATGGCCTACCTATGGCTTTGAAAACCGGGCGGGCCGCCCACGGCCGCCATACCGTCCAGGACGGCCTCAAAGTTATTAAGAACGCCAGTGCGGATAATCGCCTGGTGCTTGGTTGAGGTTCCTGAACTCCTTCTCCCGGCGGATCGCCGCTAGGCCGCTCTTGGGCATCTCAGCGGTGGTGGCCATCACCCTTCTGGCGTCCCTCTCGGTGGTCGTGAACGGAGTGGAGCAGTCCTTCGAGGTCACCCAGTTCGAGCCGGACAGCGATGCGGTCGCCGCCGATGCCTTGGTGAGGGAATCGTTCACCTACCAATACAACGTGGCCGTGTTGACGGAGTTCCACTGGCGCCCCTACGATCCGCCTGAGAGCCCCGTCGAGGGCAACCTGTTGAAGAGCCAGTTCCTCCAAGTCCTCGAGTTCGAGAAGGGCGTCTCCACCGACCCTCGCATCTCGCCCGCGGTGGACACGCCTGGCGAGATTGGGCGCTCCATCGTCAGCCCGGTGAGCCTGGTAAGCCTGATCATGTTCCAGAAATACATGGAGGAGAACCAGCAGGCCTGGGAAGAGATGGGGCTTGAGCTGCGCACGCTGAAGGACCCCGAGACCGGCGACCCGGTCCTCGACGGCGACGGCGAGGAGGTCCTCTACGCCCCTGGGACATACGGGAACGTGATCAAGTACATGTCCTCATCCAAGGTCCTCACCGCCACCATCCACCGCGCCATAAACCTGCTCATGACCAACGAGACCGTGCCCCTGGAGCTGAGGGAGAACCTGAGCCGCCTTTTCAGCTCCGACCTGAGCTATGAGAGCATCCCCGTCAACGCCAGCGCCTGCGTGGTGCTGATACGCCTCGACCGGGACAAGGTGCTCGAGCAGGGGAGCCGCTACGATGCCGAGAGCATCATAGCCGAGGCGGCGAAGGAGGGCAGCTCACGGTGGCTGACGCTCACAGCCTACGGCGAGTCCTTGATCTACAACGAGATAGAGGAGGCGGGGATGCACGACCTGCAGAGCCTGTTCCCGCTGGCGGTGCTGGCGGTCGTCATGGTCCTGATGGTCTTCCTCCGCGACCCGCTGGAGGTCGCGGTGACCGTCTCCTGCCTGCTGGCCGCGATCATATGGGTCTATGGGTTGGGCGCCGCGGCGGGGATCGTTTTCTCCCCCCTCTCATTGGCGGTCCCGTTCCTGGTTCTGGGCGTGGGCATGGACTTCTCGATACATCTGTTCCTGCGCTATCGGCAGGAGAGCTTGCTGCGGGGCGATGCGTTGCTGCGCCTTACAGGCACGATGCGGAAGGTGGGGGAGGCGATAGTGCTGGCCACCGTGACCACCTGCATCGCCTACATGATGAACGTGGTCTCCGGGATGGAGGGCGTCATCCAATTCGGTGTGCTGAACGCCCTCGGCGTCCTCAGCGCCTTCGTCATAATCATGCTGGTCGTCCCGGGGGTCCTGGTGCTGCGCGAGCGGCGGCGCCCGCGGAGGGTGCTGCGGCCGGCCGTTGGTTCATTGGACCTGCTGCTGCACGGGGCGCTGAGGCTCGTGCGCCGGCGCGGGACGGCGGTGATGGCGGCGATGCTGGTGCTCACCGCCGCCCTGGGGGCCGCCGCCGCCAATGTGCAGATGGACTTCGAGATTGCTGAGTTCCTTCCCGAAGGCTCCGATTCAGAGAAGGCGGGCCCATACCTGGAGGAAAATTTCATGGCCTCGGGCAGATCGAAGGCCTACGTGCTGGTACATGGCGGGTTCGCCGACCCGTCCCTGCTTGAGGCCTTGCAGGAGTGCATCGACCGCCTCGATGACAACGAGCATGTGATCTCGGTGGGGGGCAGGGCGGACCTGGAATCGGTCTTCACCACGATGCGGGACTGGGGGACTCTGAGCGGTCCGGGTGACGAGCGTTACGACCCGGCCTTCGCCGCCCTCTACGGGCTGCATTTCGACAAGGACAGCGGCAGCTACCTCGGCGGGGCGGACGCCGGCCAGCTGACCGAGCTCTTGCAGACTATGCAGGAGAACCCGCGCTTGGCCAAGGAGCTGGAGAGGCACCTGAACGTCGAGGCGGGGATGATGCGCCTTTCCATCGGCCTGCCCGAGGACATGAGCGAGAGCAGCCTGCTGGCGATGCGGGCCGCCATCGAATCGGACCTCGACCCTCTGCGCCAGGAGGGATACGTTGCAACGCTCACCGGCCCCAAGATAACCGGCCTCGACATCATCGAGGGGATGCGCGAGGCGCAGACGCTGTCCGTCTTCCTGACCCTGGGCATGGCCCTGGTCATAATCTGCGGCCTTTCGCTGCTGCGCGGCAGGGGCCTCGCCATGGGGGTGCTGGCCGTGGCGCCGGCCACGATGGCCATAATCTGGATGTGGGGCGCCCTCTACTTGCTGGGAATAAGCTTGAACCCCCTCACCATAACCGTGGCCGCCCTCACCGTGGGGCTGGGCGTGGACTACGGCATACACATGACCAACCGGTTCTCCCAAGAGCTGGCCTCGTCAGGGGTGGAGGAGGCGCTGCGCAGCACGGTGGAGGAGACCGGCAAGGGGGTCCTGGGCGCCGCTGCCACCACGGGGCTGGGCTTCGCCATGCTGGGATTCTTCAGCATCCCCCCCATAGCCCAATTCGGCCTCATCACCATGGCGTCCGTTCTCTTCTCCATGCTCATCAGCATCCTGCTGCTGCCAGTTGCCATGGCCCATCTGGCCCGCCGCGGCGGGTTCAGCGGGTGAAGGCCATGTGGTAGAATATGCCCATGTCGCTGCGGCGCTGCAGGCGGAAGCCCTCGAACAATGCGATGACCTCGTCCGGAGACAGGCGGTCCTGCCGGGGGGGCCCGCTCTCCTCGTGGTCCTTGTGGTGGTCGATGATGTGGACGCGCCCTTTATCAGAGAGCACGCGGGCCAGCTCCTTGACCAGGCCCCTCTTGTCGGATATCTCGTGCAGCGTGTTCACCAGCACGGCGGCGTCGGCCTCGCCGTCCTCCACCGGCACCGGAGGCATGAGGCCGATGGCGGTCTCGAGCTTGGCCTCCAGCCCATCGGGCACCCGGGATATGAGGTCGAATATCATCTCCTCCTCCAGGTCGACGGCGGTCACCCTGCACCCTCTCTCCAGCAGCGGCACGGTCACGTATCCGTTACCGGCGCCGAGGTCAACCCAGTGCTCGCCCTCGCTCGGTTCGAGCTCGGCCATCAGCCGGTCGATGGGCTGCCGGGAGCGCCGGTCCTCGTCCCATAGCCTCTGCCTCCTCTTGACATCAAAGACATGGGGCATGGTTAATGAATCGGTTCGGCGGTATATCAATTGCATTATGACAATCGTTAAATCGATGCCGGCCGATGCGGCTGCCTGATGAGTTCAGCCCCTGAGGTCGGCGATGAAGCCCCTGATTTCACCCTGGAGACCACCGACAGGGAAAGGTTCAACCTGCACGAGGAGGCCGCCAAGGGCCCGGTCCTTCTCTATTTCCACGTGGCGGCCTTCGGCATCAACTGCACCAACTTCATGGCCAAGCTGGTGGAGAGGGCGGATGAGTTCGAGAGGCGGGGGGTGCGCCTGATGCCGATCAACCCCGACAGCAAGGAGATCCACATCAAGTGGAGGGAGCGTCTGGGCTCCAGCCTGGAGCACATCATCGACGAGGGGCAGGAGGTCAGCAAACGCTACGACGCCATCGTCAAGGCGAGCTCCATCGTCCAGGGCTTCACCAACCGGGAGTTCTTCCTTGTCGACCGCGACGGCGTCATCCGCTTCAAATGGAAGGCGGAGATACCGAAGCAGCTCCCGGAGGTGGAGGACATCTTAAAGAGCTTGGACGATGTTCTCGGATAGATGTCATTGGGTTGGTACCGGCCTTCCCCCCTGCCGGAGGGGGAGATAGCCCCTGACTTCAGCGTTGATTCCACCGCCGGCCCGCTGACGCTCTCCGAGGAGCTCGCCCATGGTCCGATCGTCCTGATATTCTACATGGGCGATTTCGGCACCACCTGCTCATGGGTGCTGAGCAAGTTCCGCGAGCTGTGGCCGGAGCTCGACCGCAGGGGGATCAGGCTGTGGGCGGTGTCGCGGGACGGCATCGACGCCCACCGCCGCTACCGGTCGCGCATGGGGTTCCCCTTCCCGCTGCTCAGCGACCCTGGCTCCGAAGTGATAAGCGCTTACGGCTGCCGCATAGGCAATCATGACATATACGAGGGCATGGCGGGCAGGGCGGTTTACGTCATCGACGAGGAGGGCATCATCGTCTACGCCTGGGCGGCGGAGGAGGACCCCGCCCAGGTTCCCGATTACATCGGCCTGCGGGAGTTCATCGAGTCCTTCCGGGCGCCGAGATGAGCGTCGGTCACCCTCAGGGACCCTGAGTCCCGGCCCATCGACCGCTCCGCGGCGCCTAGCTGAAGCGGGCGGGAGTGCAGGGGGGAGTCCAGCACCAGGGTCTCGTACTCGCCGCCCTCGCCGGCGACGTTTATGCCGTGGCGGTCCGCCAGGCGCTCCAGCTCCTGGACCGCCGCGCGGTCGAGCCGCCGGCCCAGCCAGCCCCCGTCCAGGCCTTCGGCCATCACCGCCACCACGCAGCAGTCGATGCCGGCATCGAGTATCTCTTCCATGAGCAGGGACTGTCCTTTGCGCCACAGGGGAGAGAGGGTCTTGAGCCCCAGCCCCTCGCAGACACGGTTGACCCGGTCCCACTGGTAGTCGGAGGCCACCGCGCCGGTCACCACGCCATCCACGTCCAAGGAGGAGAGGGCCGCCTCCAGGGACGCCAGGTCCTGGGCCTCGTCCTCGCCGCCCTCGACCTGCACCAGCTCCTTCCCCATGGATTCGGCGTGGAGGGGCAGTAGGTGCAGGTTGGGGGTATGGAACACCCAGGAGTCGCTGCGGCTGGGCACCACGTTGACCAGATAGGGCAGCTGGTGGCCCTGCTGCTCCATCAGGTAAAGGGCCATCATGGAGTCCTTGCCCCCGGAGAAGAGCGACGCCAACCTCATGGCACTTAAAGCCAGGAATGCGTATTTTTAGATTTTCCGCCATTAAGCTTTAAGGAATGGCGCCCATAGCCTCGATGTGTACTGCATGCGCTGCGACCGCCACCTCCCCGATGAGGAGATCGGCAGGAGGAGCGAGGAGCTCAAGGCCCTCTTCGGCATAGACTCATTGGACAAGGGGATCTGCCCGGTATGCGGCGGCGAGCTTATGGAGAGGAGTCCGAATGACTAGGATAGAGGAGCTTACCCGCGATGAGTTCAGCCAGGCCATCGACCGCGACCCGGTGATCATACTGCCCCTGGGGGCCACCGAGGCCCATGGCCGGCACCTTCCCCTGGGCACCGACAGCCTGCAGCCGGAATGGGTAGCCGACCGCATCGCCGAGAGGGCGGGCGCGCTGGTGGCCCCTCCGGTCCGCTACGGCATGCACTCGTCGACCCGCAACATGCCTGGGACTATCGACATCTCCTTCGACACCCTCCACCACCTGGTGCTGGAGATACTGGAGTCGCTGGTGCGCAACGGGGGGAAGCGGTTCCTGGTCCTCAGCGGCCACGCCGGGGGCTCGCATGCGGCCGCCATCAAGGAGGCCTGCCGCCGCATCGTGACCGCCTACGGCGCCAAGGTGATGTTCATCTGCGACTACGAGCTGGCGGCGGAGAAGGCCATCAGGTCGGGAGTGGACCCGCTGGACGGCCACGGGGGGGCGGTGGAGACCGCCCGGGTTATGCATATCGAGCCCCGCCTGGTGAAGGAGGATAGGCGCAAGGGCGAGTACATAAGCCATGGCTACATGGTGCTGCCCGACCCGGAGATCTGCTTCCCCGAGGGGATCGCCGGAGACCCGGCGGCCGCCAGCGAGGAGATGGGCAGGGAGCTGAACGAGCATGTGGTCGAGAGGCTGCTGGACATCATGGCGAGGGACGGGCTATGAGCGCTGAGGAGCTGAAGAGGGCGGCCGCCGAGCGGGCGGTGGAGTTCATCGAGGACGGGATGACTGTAGGATTGGGGACCGGCTCCACCGCCTACTACGCCATAAAGGCGGTGGGACGGCTGGTGGACTCGGGCTACAAGCTCCGCTGCGTGGCCACCTCGCTGCAGACCGAGGCCATCGCCCGTGAGAGCGGCATCGAGGTCTCAGGGATGGACGAGGTGGAGAGGATAGACCTCACCATCGACGGCGCCGACGAGGTGGACCCCTCGCTCAATCTGATAAAGGGGCTGGGCGGGGCGCTGCTGAGGGAGAAGATCGTCGCCGCCGCCACCGAGACACAGGTCATAGTGGTGGACCCCAGCAAGATGGTGGAGATGCTGGGCACCCGAGCGCCGCTGCCGGTGGAGGTGCTTAGCTTCGGAAGCGACCACACCGCCCGGGCGCTGAGGTCCCTGGGATGCGAGCCCGCGCTGCGCAGCAGGGACGGGAGTCCGTTCATAACCGACGGCGGCAACCTGATACTCGACTGCCGCTTCCCCGAGGGCATAGAGCACCCCTACCATCTGGAGTCGAGGGTGAACAACATCCCCGGGACGGTGGAGAACGGTCTTTTCCTGGGCATGGCCAGCAAAGTGGTGGTCGCCCGGCCTGAAGGCATCGAGCTGATAGAGAAATGAGTTAAAGAACGGGAAGGGGTTTCAGCTCTGGTTGAAGCCGCGGAGCTCCTCGATGTTGTCGAGTATGCCCTGCACCCTCTCCTTCTCGTCCTCTTCTATGGCATCGATGATCTCCGAGAAATCTACCGACAGACGGTATGAGTGAACGGGGCGGCCCTTGCCCTTCTTCTTGATGTCCCTCTTCTCCACCCAGCCCCGGTTCCTCAGCTCCTGCATGGCGATGGACACCTCGGGCTGGCGCAAGGACGTGGACGATTCGATCTCGACGGAGGTGGTCTCAGGGGTGTTCTTCAGGAAAACCAGGGTCCTGGCCACGTTCTTCCTCATCCCTGTCCTCAACAGCAGGTCGACGAGATGCTCATCCTCTTTCTTCCAAGCGTTTTTCGTCATAGGACAGTTTAAAATAATTATTCAAATTATATAGACTTTTTCATTAAACTAAAACATTGTGATAATCAACCCCTTAGTGGAAACGGAGGGCGTTCGGGAGGCTCCGTTCGGGACGTTCCAGAGCGTGCGGGGGCATGCGACAGCTTTATGTACATGTGCATGGTAAAGGGTTTTTATACGACATCAGTATTAAGCACTGTCCCCCAAGGTGATTGTTGTGAAGCTACCTAGGATAATGAATACTTACTGCCCGCATTGCAAGGCGCATGCCGAGCATGATGTGGAGCGGGTGAAGAAGAAGAAGGCCAGCGAGCTGAAATGGGGCCAGCGGAGATTCAGGAAGGTGACCGCCGGCTACGGAGGTTTCCCCCGTCCCAAACCGGAGGGGAGGGAGAAGCCCACCAAGAGGATCAACCTGAGGTACCGCTGCAAGACCTGCAAGAAGGCCCACCTGAAGGCCTGCTTCCGCGCCAAGAAGTTCGAGTTGGTGGAGTGAATAGCATGACAGAGGATTTCGTTAGGATCAAATGCCCGGACTGCAGCAATGACCAGATCGCGTTCCGCAAGCCCGCCACTCCCGTGGCCTGCAACGTGTGCGGTTCCACCCTGATCGAGCCCCGCGGCGGCGTGGGGAAGATAAAGGGAGAACTGCTCGAGGTGGTCGGCTGATGTACCGTGCCCAGGACTATCCCGAATCGGGCGAGCTGGTCGTCTGCACCGTCAAGAACGTCAAGAACTTCGGTGCCTTCGTCACCCTTGACGAGTACGGCGACAAGGAAGGTTTCGTCCACGTCCGGGATGTGGCCACGGGCTGGGTCAAGTACATCAGGGACTACATCAGAGAAGGGCAGAAGATAGTCTGCAAGGTCCTGGACGTGGATGCGTCCAAGGGCCATATCGACCTCTCGCTGAAATCGGTCAACGAGCACCAGAAGCGGGAGAAGATCCAGCAGTGGAAGAACGAGAACAAGGCCGAGAAGCTGCTGGAGATCACCGCCGAGCGCCTGGGGACGAATCTGGAGAAGGCCTACAAGGACTTCGGCCAGAACCTCATCGACGAGTACGAGACCCTCTACGGGGCGTTCGAGGGCATAGCCGCCGCACCCGACGAGTTCCGCCGGGAGAACAGCGGCGACTGGGTGGAGGCCCTGATAGAGGTGGCGGTGGAGAACGTCACCCCCCCTTACGTGCAGATAGAGGCCTTCCTGGAGCTTAGCAGCGCCGCCCCTGACGGGGTGGACAGGATCAGGGACGCCCTGCTGGCCGCGGACACGGACATGGAGGACGTCAAGGTGTCCATCCAGTACGTGGGCGCGCCCCGCTACCGCGTGGTCATCACCGCCGACGAGTACAAAGTGGCGGAGGAGGCGTTGAAGACGGTCTCCTCCAAAGCGGTGGACAGCATCCTCGCCGCGGGAGGCGAGGGCGTCTTGAAGCGCGTGGGCAAGTCATGAGGACCCTGTTCCGTCTCTGCCCGCGCTGCCGCGAATACACTCTTAAGGACGAATGTCCCATATGTCAGGCGGGCACCAAAGTGCCGGTGCCGCCGCGGTATTCGCCCGAGGACCGCTACGGCCGCTACCGCCGCAAGGCCATCTACGGAGAGTGAGTCATAACATGGAAAGCATAATCACCGTCATAAGCGAGGAGCCGCAGCTCAAGGACGCCATAATGATAGAGGGGCTTCCAGGCGTGGGCAACGTGGGCAAACTGGCAGCCGAGCACCTACTTGACAACATCGAGGCGGTGAAATTCGCGGACATCTATTCCAAGCACTTCCCTCCGCAGGTGGTGCTGGACGAGGACTGCGTCGCCAACATGGTCAACAACGAGCTCTACTACGCCAAGAACGTGGGCGAGGGGCATGACCTGGTGATACTGGTGGGGGACTATCAGGGGATGACCCCCGAGGGGCAGTACGAGCTCTCCTACCACATTATAAAGATGTGCCAGGAGCTTGGGGTCAGGACCATCTACACCCTGGGAGGCTACGGCATCGGCAAGATGGTGGAGGAGCCCCGCGTCCTGGGCGCGGTCACCACCAAGGAATTCCGCCAGATGCTCGAGCCCCATGGCGTGGCGTTCTCCGCCGGCGAGCCGGGCTCGGGGATCGTGGGAGCGAGCGGCCTCCTTCTGGGCCTGAGCAAGATCCACGGCCTCGATGCCGCCTGCCTCATGGGGGAGACCTCAGGATACTTCGTCGACCCCAAGGGCGCCGAGTCGGTGCTGCGGGTGCTGACCAGCATACTCGGCATCGAGGTCGACATGAGCGAGCTGGAGAGCAAGGCCGAGCAGGTCGAGCAGATCACATCGAAGATCAAGGACATGGAGTCCGGGCAGGACCCCGGCCAGGACGACCTTGGGTACATAGGGTAGTTTAAGGGTGTGGGGCCGGTGGCCCCTGGGCCTTAGAGTGCATCCCACCGCCTCTCCGGCTATTTGGACATGTACCGCTTCTCGAAGCTCTCCATGCGGGCCAAGGCCTGCTCCGCCCTCTCCATCTCCTCCAAGCGGTCCATGACCATGTCCACCCTCTGGTAGAGCATGTCGCGTACCGCGGCGCGTACGGCCTCGGAGCGGGAGGGGAAGTCGTCGACCCCCACCAGGAAGTCCAGCTGACGCACGTAGCGTGACGGCAGCCTTATCGTGACCTTCTCAAGATCGTCCTCGGGCATGTGAGACTCCTATAAGAGGTCGGAAAGACCTCTTTTGTCCGACAAATGAAGAAGAATATTATCACTATTTAATGATGACTGTCGTTCCAGCTATAGGTCAGCAGGATTGACGGGGGCCTCCGCATACGTTAACCATAAATATGAAATCAATAATTCCAGAGACACCCGACTTAGCTTAGACTGGCCAGAGCGGCTGACTGTAGTGGGTTACCGGGATGACCGGTGCAGCCGCCGATATCAGCAGATCCCCAGTTCAAATCTGGGAGTCGGGACCATCATTCACCATCTATCATTTTGATTGAAATGGGAATGGGTTTGTGGAATCGGTTTTCAAGGCCTTTCGACAAGCACCAATTCCGCCTCAAAGTCGCTGGACCACTCGAAGAAGACCTCGAAGGTGACCTTGAAGATCCGGTGCTTGGAATCGGCGTAGTAGACTATCTCATCGCCCCCGTCGTCCTCCACCCATTTGTCCAGAGTCCTGCTCCCCCACTCCGTGTCTATCTTGGAGCTGCCATCGACCTCCGCGTTCCCCAGGAGGAAGAACAGCGGACCGTCAGATTTCAAAGGGTTGCCGTTCGGAGTGAAGGGGCTCCTCGTTATGTCGGCTTGCCCTGTCTCCTTGATGGTGTATCGGAGATCGCTCTCCACGTTCCATCGGTCCGCAGTCTCTCCGATAATCTCGAATGTCCATGTGCCCTCTATCTGCCGCCCAGCATCGTCTTCGCCCGTGACCTCGAAGACGAATTTGTCCCCCACCTTGTAGTCCGGGCTCTACACGAATGACACTGCCAGAACGATTATCAGTATGAGAGCCAGAACCCCCGCCCCGATTTTCGTCGTCATGTCGACCGTCAAGTTAATCACACCCCACGAAAAGTTTCGAATGCCTACGAAGATATTATTCCTGTGAATATAAAATTATTATGCAGCCTTAATTATATACATATAATATAATAATTGATATTCCTCACGCATTCGATCAAACCGCATACGGGCCATTGAGAGCTCTGGCCGTGACAGGGGATCAGCGCGAGCAGAGCTTCAGCCACGCGTCCTCCGCCTTGGACAGCACTTGCGCCTCGTCCATGCTGAGGACCTCGCGGTCATGCATCAGCAGGTCGCCTTGGCACATCACCGTCTTCACGTTCAAAGCGTTGCCGGAGTACACTATGTTGGAGACCATGTTCTGGGGCAGCAGCGGCCTCAGGTTGGGGGCCTTGCCGTCGAGCACGATGAGGTCGGCGAGCTTGCCCTTCTCTATCGAACCGGTCCTGCCCCCCATGCCCGCCGCCTTCGCACCGCCGATGGTGGCCATGTCCAAGAGCGACTGCGCAGGGGTTACGGTCGCGTCCCAGCGGCTCGATTTCTGCAGCAGCCCCAGGGTCTTCATCTCCGCGAACATGTCCACGGAGTTGTTGGTGGCGCTTCCATCGGTCCCGATGGAAACGTTCACACCATGCTCCATCATCTCCGGTATCGGCGCCACCCCGCCGGTGGCCAGCTTCATGTTGGAGACCGGGCAGGTGGACACTGACATCCCCGCACGTCCTAAAGCGCGGACCTCGTTGAGCGTCAGCCAGGCCGAGTGCGCGGCCAGGCAGCCAGGGTGCAGGACGCCCATGGAGCCGAGCCAGTCGCCCGGCCTCATGCCGGTCTTGCGCTGATGCTCATTGACCTCCCCGCGGGTCTCGGAGAGATGGAAGGTCATCACCCGCCCGCTCTCGATGGAATAGGAGCTGGCCTCCTCCCACGTCTCCGGGCCGCAGACATACACCCCTTGCAGCCCCACGCCGGGCACCACCTTCCTCATCGAGGAGTGGGATTCGCAGAAGCGGCGGCAGTTGTCCATCGGGTTGCCGCTCTGGGTGGTGAACTCCTCATCGAGGACCGCCCAGCAGAGTATCCCCCGGACGCCGGATTCCTCGACCGCCTTGGCGATCACGTCCTGGGAGTAATAGAGGTCGACGAAGGTGGTGGTGCCGCCGCGGATCATCTCGAGGAGGCCCAGCCTCGCTCCGGCATCGAGGTCCGCGTCGTTGCGGTCGGAGTCGATCCGGAACACGTTCTCAAGGAATTGAGGGAAATTGAGGTCGTCGACGCTGCCCTTCATGACCGACATCGCCGCATGGCAATGGGTGTTGACCAGCCCGGGCATGACTATGTCGCCTCCCGCCTGTATCTCGCGGTCGGCCTCCACCCCGGAGCCGCCGACCGACACGATGACGTCGCCGTCGATGACCACGTCCCCGCGGACTATGCTCCTGTCCGCGTCCTGGGTTACTATCCAGGCGTCCCTAATGGCGGTGCGCATGAATCTGGATTAAGATGCCGTTATTAACATTTTGTCGCCCCATAAAGCGAATATAATCATATGGCATAACCGCGCCCATGGTCAGCATCACCTTCCTCGGCACCGGGGGCGGACGCTTCGCCACCATCTACCAGACCAGGTCGACCGGGGGCATGCTGATCGAGGACCGGGGTCGCATCCACCTTGACCCGGGGCCGGGGGCGCTCACCAACATGGCCAGACTGAACATGGACCCGGGCTTCACCGATGCGGTGCTGATCTCCCACTGCCATCCGGACCATTACTCCGACGCTGAGGTCCTGATCGAGGGCATGACGCGGGGAGGGATAAACACCCGAGGCCTGCTGGCGGGGAGCGTTTCCACCATCGACGGCATCGACGGCATCAGGCCGGCGATATCCGACTACCACCGGCAGCTCCCCTCCCGGGTGCTGAGCATGAGAGCGGGCGACGAGGCGGACATCGCGGGCATGAGGACCAGGTTCACCCCCACCAGGCACACCGACGCCAGCGGCGTGGGCGCGGTCTTCGAGACATCGGCAGGCACGGTCTCCTACATGGGCGACACCGCCCCCCGCGAGGAGGTCACCGCCAGCCATGAGGGGTGCCGCGTCCTGATACTCAATGTGACGAGGCCTTTCGGCGCCCGCCTACGCTGCCATCTCTGCAGCGAGGACGTCCCTGCCATCGTTGAGCGGCTCAGGCCCGAGCTGACGGTGCTGACGCACATGGGCGTGAAGATGGTGGAGCAGGGGCCGGAGGAGCAGGCCCTCAGATTGGAGAGGATGACGGGAAGCAGAATAGTCGCCGCTCGGGACATGATGCGTCTGGACATCGGCGACTCCCTCCGGGTTAATGCACCAACCCTTTTATAGTAGTGCAAATATAGTCAGAAATGCTCCAAGGCTGATGGGTCCGTTTCTCCTCCTAGAACCATGCATCCCCTTCCCGTCGGCCTTGGAGATTCACCCTTCGCAAAACCATATTACCGTTCTCCCCCATTCGGCAACGATGAGCTTGGAGCGCAGGGTGCTGGAGAGGGTGAGGCCCGATGCGGAGGAGAGGGCGCGCACCCTGAGGGCCGCCGAATCGTTGCTGTCATCGATCGAAAGGCATCCGCTGTTCTCCCCCGATGATATGGAGGCGCTCCTGGTAGGCTCGGTGAGGAAGGACACCTACCTCAACACCCCTGACATGGACGTCTTCCTGGTATTCCGCCAGGGCATGGAGCTGGAGAGCATGGCCTCCATCTGCTCCCGCATCGGGGCCGACCTGCTGGAGGGCATCGAGGAGCGTTTCGCCGACCATCCCTATGTGCATGGCGTCTATGCCGGGCTCGAGGTGGACCTCGTGCCCTGCTACCGCATGGAGGCGGGGGGCCGTGTGGTCAGCGCCGTGGACCGGACCCCTTTGCACACCCGGTACATAACTGAAAGGATGAGCGAGGCCCAGAAGGACGAGGCCCGTCTGCTCAAGGCGTTCATGAGGGGCATAGGAGTCTACGGAGCGGACTCCAAGCACCTGGGGTTCTCCGGCTACCTGGTGGAGCTGTTGGTGCTGCGCTACGGCGACTTCCGTTCGGTCCTGGAGGCGGGCTCCTCCTGGCGGTTCGGCGAGATGCTAGGGGACCCCCCTGCGCACAGCGACGGAGGGGCGCTGCTGATTAGGGACCCTGTCGACCCGGAGCGGAATGTGGCTTCAGCGCTGCATGTGGACAGCTTCTCCCTCTTCGTCCATGCCTGCCGATGCTACCTTGAGGAGAAGGACGAGAGGTTCTTCTTTCCCCGGGAGCGCCCCCTGATGGAGCCTGGAGAGGCGGAGAGGGGCTTCGAGGCCGCCGGAACCAAGTCCGTCACCGTCGCGTTCGCCATCGAGGGGCTCAGCGATGACAACCTCCATTCCCAGGCGAGGAGGACGGAGAGGGGGCTGTCCGCGGCATTGGATTCACATGGTTTCAGCGTGCTGCGCTCCGCCTTCGTGGTCGGCAGCGACCTGCGTATCGCCTTCGAGCTGGAGGACGATGTCCTCCCCGCCTCAATGGTGCACAACGGCCCCCCCGTGTGGATGTCCCACAGCGGCCGGTTCCTGCGGCGCTGGTCAGAGGATGCGTTGCGGCATCCTTTCATCGAGAGCGGCAGATGGGTGGCCATAGTCCCCCGGGAGCTGCGCCGCGCCAAGGACTTCCTGCTTCAAAGGGTGGAGCACGCCTCCATAGGCGCTGGTCTGCGCGGAAGAAGGATGGAGGTGCTGGACCATGAAGAGGGCCTGATGGAGGGCAACATGCCAGCGATAAGCGCCCTCCTGGACGCGCGCTTGCCCTGGGAGTTCTAGAGGATCAGGCCGTTTTGCGGATCTCGTACCTGTCGCTGATGGCCTCATTGCCCGCGGTGTCGACCGCCACTATCCTGAAGTCGTATTCGGCGGCGCCGCTGTCTAGCTTGAACTCATGGCTCCAGATGTGGTCCTCCCCCTTCACCATCTCGAACTCCTGGTATTCAGCGCCGCCCTTGCGCAGTTTCAATGTTACGCTTTCCAGCTCGCCGTTGTCTACCACTTCCGCCTCGATCTTGGCATCGGCCTCATCTGCGTAAGTGAAGGAGAAGCGGTTGTCTCCGGTGATCTCGACCTCGCTCCAGCCGTCGTCATCGAAGAAGAACACGGGCTCCCCTATCTCCGGGTCGGCGTAGTCGCTTATGGGCGGGTTCATGGCGATTATCCAGACAGCGAGGAAGAGGAATATGAAGGTCAGATAGTTGCCTATCATCGTCTTCTTCTCGATGTCGGCTATGTTGACCCTGAATATCTGGAGTATGGTGCCGAGGGCCCCGATGCTGACGAAGAGCAGCAATGCGCCGGCGGCAACGCCGATGAGCGACGTGAGGAAGTACGCGAAGATGCCCAGGACCACAGCGAGAACGACCACGAGGCCAAGTACCTTGGTGGTGAATATGTCGTTCTCGAGGAACTCCCGCTCATCGAATTCAGGAGGCACGAATTCGTACTCTTCCTCCTCCTTCTTCTTTTTAGGGGACCTCCTCTTCTTCTTGGCCATGTCCACCAGAACTACACTTGCAATATAAATCTTTTTGACCTGGAGAGCGTTAATGACTATCGATCGGAGGGCCTGGATGGGTCATGGAGGATGATCACTTTCATCCTCCTCCCCCCTCGCTCTTTAAAAACAATCTACAGCATAAGTGACAGTGATAGCATGGCCAAAATAAGCCTAGAGGAATTACCAGGAGTGGGACCCGCGATATCAGAGAAACTCCGCGAATCAGGATACAAGGACATAATGGCCATCGCCGTAGCTTCGCCCAGGACTCTGGCTGATGAGTGCGAGATAGGCGAGAAGAAGGCACAGGACATCATCGAGGGCGCCAAGATGTACGCCGATGTCGGTGGATTCGAGAGCGGCGAGGACATAATGGAGCGGCGGAAGAGCATCAAGAAGCTCACCACCGGCTCCAAGGCCTTCGATGAGCTGATGGGCGGAGGGTTGGAGACCCAATCGATAGCCGAGTTCTACGGCGAGTTCGGAAGCTGCAAGACCCAGATCTGTTTCCAAGCGGCGGTGAACGCCACCATGCCCGAGGAGATGGGCGGGTTCGATTCCGAGGTCATAATGATCGACACCGAGAACACCTTCCGGCCGGAGAGGATAGTGCAGATGTCCGAGCATCTGGGACTGGATCCGGTGGAGACCCTCAAGAAGATCCATGTCGCCAGGGCCTTCAACTCCCACCACCAGATACTCCTGGTGGAGAAGGCGGCCGAAATGGCGAAGGAGAGGAAGGTCAAGCTCCTGATAGTGGACTCGCTCACATCGCACTTCCGTGCCGAGTACGTCGGGAGAGGAAGCCTGGCGGAGAGGCAGCAGGTCCTGAACCGCCACATGCACGACCTCTTGGAGTTCGCCACCCTGAACAACGCCCTGATCGCGGTCACCAACCAGGTCTCCGCCAAGCCGGACGCGTTCTTCGGCGACCCCACCAGGCCCATCGGCGGGCATATCGTCGGCCACACCGCCACCTTCCGCGTCTATCTGCGCAAGGGCAAGGCCGGCAAGAGGATCGCGCGCCTGGTCGACTCCCCCAACCTCCCTGAGGGCGAGGCCGTCTTCACCATAACGGAGCAGGGTGTTATAGACTGAAAACCATACAGGGTCCGAATGGACCCTTTTCTTTTCGAACTTTCGGGCGAGCATCCCAGCATGCCTCTGGCCGAGGCCCTCTCCTTGCTGGCGTTGGAGCCTCGCTGCCAGGTGGAGGAGAGCGGGCCCGGCTACCTGGTCTGCAGCATGGAGGAGGCCTCGCTGGACAGGCTGGCCGAGCGCCTCGCCCTCACCCACCGAATCGGCAGGCACCTGCTCACCTGCCATCCCGATGAGCTTTGGCGAAAGGCCGAGGACCTCGAGCTACCCCCTGGCAGCTTCTCGGTGCGGGTAAAACGCTTCGAGAGCGCCATGCCTGAGGCGGACACCCGTTCATTGACACGCAGGATGGGCGGACTGTTCAAGGACAACAAGGTCGACCTGAGCAGACCCGATATGGAGCTGAGGGTGCTCCTCTCCGACAGGGTCAGCATCCATGTCGTCAGGCGCGTCATCGACCGCAGGTCCCTGGAGACCCGCAAGGTCGCCGAGCGCCCCTTCTCCTCCCCCATATCCTTGCATCCACGCTTCGCCCGGGCGTTGGTGAACATGACCGGGGTCAGGCCGGGTGAGGCTTTGCTCGACCCCTTCTGCGGCACGGGCGGCCTCCTTCTCGAGGCGGCCTCCATGGGAATCCGGGCCATCGCCAGCGACATATCCGAAAGCATGGTCGAGGGATGCCGTGACAACCTTGCGCATTACGGCCACGAGCTCTTCGACCACGCTGTCTGCGATGTGGGCGAGATCGGGGACCGCTTCGGGCATCTGGCGGCTGTCGCCACCGACCCTCCCTATGGCAGGTCGACCAGCACCGGGGGCGAGCCCCTCGAGGAGCTTTACGCGAGGACAGTTGACGCGTCCTACGGGGTGCTGAGAAGAGGAGGCTCACTGGGCATCACCCTCCCCTCCCCCCTGTCGGCCCGTAGCGGCTTCCAGGAGGTCTACCGTTTCTCGCAGAGGGTGCACCGCTCGCTGACCCGCAACTACCACGTGCTGGAGAAACGGGCGTGATGCGGCCCCTCATGCGGTCTGTATCGGAAGCGGGGTGAAGCAGAACAGCAGGAGGAGCAGCGCCACGCCCGCCAAGGCCTTCCTCTTCCTGTCTAAAGGGGTGATGTCGTCGAGCGGCGGCGGGTGAATGACTCCCAGGAAATAGATAAGCGCCGCGAATATCAGCCATCCTGTGTAGAAGAAGGAGAGCGCCAGGAGCGCGGCGACGGTCGCTATGCCCAGCCATTTCGTCCTCTCGCCCAGCACCGACCTGGCGATATGCCCCCCGTCCAGCTGTCCTGCGGGGAGCAGGTTGATCCCCGTTACGAAAAGGCCTAGCCAGGCGGCGAAGAGGGTGGGGTGCATGAACATCCCCTCCGCCGCAGGGTAGAGCATTGAGACCAGCTGCATGCCCAGCGGAACGCCTAATATCCCCAGTATCTCCGTCCCCCCTTGGGCCACCTGCCCGCCGACGGCGGTCAGGTGGTAGCCGAGGAACAGGACCGGCAATGTGACGATGAATCCGCCGATGGGCCCGGATATCCCCACATCCATCAGAGCCTTGCGGTTGGGCAGCGGCTCCCTGATGGATATGAACGCCCCGAAGGTCCCGATCGGCGGTATGGAGGGTATGAAGAAGGGCAGCGACGCGTTCAGTCCGTGCCTTCTCGCCATGAAGAAATGGGATAGCTCGTGGGTGCCGAGGATCAGCAGCAGAGGGAGGGCGAAATAGACCGCCCCCCAGAAGAGGTTGCCGGGGGCGAGGATGTCCAATTCTCCGCTGTAGCTCCCCCACAGGAAAGAGCCGGAGATGACGGTGGTGGCCATCGTGAGCATCAGCATGATCTGGTTCACCCTCACCGACCGGGTGTTGATGGGGGGCATCTTCATCACCCCGATGCTGTAGCGGTCGCCGGAATCCCGGAGGGTGGCTATGAACCCCATATCCCGGAGCTTTTTGCGCAGGGCCTCGAAGTCCTCCTCCATGTCCCCCAGGGATGAATCGACCAGAAAGACCACGCCCTCGGAGTAGACCATAACCTGCCTCACGGGGAAGCGCCTTCCCACCTCCCTGTTCAGGAGTTCGATGGTCTCCTTGCCTGAGGGCATCGTTACCCGTAGTTGTTACCACATCAATAAACTAGCGGAGCCACATGCGGCTGCACAAACAATTTCAATGGGAAACGGGATGACTGGCCGTGAATCGCTTCCTCCATTTGTTCCGATTGGGCAACTGCTTCATGGGAGTCATAGGCCTGACGGTGGCCGCCTTCATCGGCGCCGGCGCCGACCTGCTCGAGCACTGGCGGAATCTGGTTGTGGCCTCGGTGGTTGTATTCACATTCATCGCGGGAGGCAACTCCCTCAACGACTACATCGACCGCGAGGTCGATCGGATAGCCCACCCCGAGCGGCCGATCCCATCGGGGAGGATGGAGGCGGGCACCGCACTGAAGGTCTCGGCCGTGGCGTTCAGCGTGGCCATCCTCCTGTCGGGACTTCTCTCATGGGAAGCGGCCGCGGTGGTCATAGCCGCCATAGTACTCATGCTCGCCTATGAGTTCCGCTATAAGAGCACCGGCATCGTCGGCAACGTTATAATCGCGGTGCTCACCGGTCTGCTCTTCATACTCGGCGGCGTGGTGGTGGGCGCGGTCATCAACACCGTTGCCATCGCGGGCATGGCGGGGCTGGTGACCATCGGCAGGGAGATAACCAAGGACATCGAGGACATCGAGGGCGATATCGACCGCCGCACCCTCCCCATGGTCATCGGTGAGAGGAACGCCGGCATGGTCGCCGCCATCTGCTACCTCTCCGGTGTGGCGCTGAGCATGCAGCCGGTCCTGGCCGGGCTGTTCAACGACCTGTACCTGGGGGCGGTGCTGGTTGCGGATGCAATCTTTATATACTGCGCTTGGATTCTTTTCAAGGACCCGCGTAGCGGCCAGAGGTACGCGAAATTCGGCATGATGGTCGCGCTGATAGCTTTCATACTCGGAGGATTTTGATGACAGTCAAGGATTACCTACTTGAAAGGATGGCCGGAGGCACGATTCACATGACGCTCGTCGACCCTGACAAACAGGCTCCAGAGCTGGCCGCAGAGGTCGCGGCCAACGCCGAGAGGATGGGGACCGACGCCATCATGATAGGCGGATCCACCGACGTCAACCAGATGAACCTCGACGAGACCGCCGCCGCCATCAAGAAGGCCGTGCAGATCCCGGTGATCTATTTCCCGTCCGGGGCCCACGCCATCTCCAGGCATTGCGACGCGCTCTACTTCATGAGCATGCTCAACAGCCGCGATGTGCGCATGGTCATCAAGGAGCAGGCCATGGCGGCGCCGGTGGTGAAGAAGCTGGGCCTGGAGCCGGTGTCGATGGGGTACATCCTCGTCGAGCCGGGCATGAAGGCCGGAGAGGTCGGACAGGCCGACCTGGTGAAGAGGGACGACCCCATGGCCGCATTGGGCTATGCCCTGGCGGCAGAGTACCTGGGAATGGACTTCGTCTACCTGGAGGCGGGCAGCGGCGCCGACCAGCCCGTGCCCCCTGAAATGATATCGACCGTCAAGAGCGTTCTGTCGGTCCCCCTGATAGTAGGAGGGGGCATCCGGGACCCCGAGACTGCGCTGGCCGCCAAGAGGGCGGGGGCCGACGCCGTCGTCACCGGTACCCTGGTGGAGAAGGACGGCTACCATCAGGAGCTCGAATCGGTGATAGCGGCGATCAGGTCCTAGGAACCATGTCGAGCAGCATCCGGTGGATGCGCTTGTCGGTGGAAAGCTCAGGATGGAAGGAGAGCGCCAGCAGGCTGCCCTGCCTCACCATCACCGCCTTCCCGTCGAAATAGGCCAAAGGCCGGCAGCGGCCCCAGCATTCCTCAATCACCGGCCCCCTGATGAAGACCGCCGGGAATGCCCGGTCCAGGCCCTCCACCTCCAATCGGCATTCGAAGGACTCCCGCTGTCGTCCGAAGCGGTTGCGTGAGACCCTCATGTCCATCAGGCCCAGGAGCTCGGTGCCTGTCCTTTTCACTTCGTCATCGCCCTGCTTCGCCATGAGGACGCAGCCGGCGCAGGTGCCCATCATCGGCGTCCCTGAAGCGGCCATCTCCCGGATCGGCCCCATCATGCCCGACCTCTGTAGGAGCTTGGCTATGGTTGTGCTCTCCCCTCCTGGCAGAACAAGGCAGTCAAGGCCTTCAAGGTCGTCAGGGCCGCGGACCGCCACCACCTCGCCCTCCTGACCCTCTTCGCGCATGGCGGCGCGCAGCGAGAGCGCGTGCTCCGGGGCCGCGCCCTGCAAGGTGAGGACTCCTGCCCTGATCATCCTGGACCTCAATCGTAATGCTTCCGTCTGTCGACGATGACCTTCGCCTTGGATGCGTAATCCTTGGTGCCAGCGTCGCGGAATTCGATCCGCGGCGGCTCCAGCAGCTCCTCGTCGATGCCCTGCTCGATCTCGGCGATGGACGTCAAGGCGTCCACCAGGCGCTGGCGCAGGTCCTCGTCGGGCCTCTCGGTCTCCACGCAGAAGGTGAGCACGTCCTTGTACCCCTCACGGTCGATGGTCAGCTGGTAGCTCACCACCTCCGGGAACTGGAGGAGCGCCTCGTCGAAGAGCAGAGGATAGACCTTCTGTCCCAGCCCGATCTTCGTCATCAGGTCCAGGCGCCCTCCGGGCTTGCCGATGCGGCGGTTGAAACGGGTG
Organism: Methanomassiliicoccaceae archaeon; assembly: GCA_003550345.1. Taxonomy (GTDB): domain Archaea; phylum Thermoplasmatota; class Thermoplasmata; order Methanomassiliicoccales; family Methanomethylophilaceae; genus PWHV01. Next base: position 17,606 of record PUJZ01000006.1, on the reverse strand, counting down.
CCGCAGTCGCATTCAGGCGGATAAAGGAAGCTTATGTCCCGGGTGCGATAGCGGATCAATGGAGTGGCCTCGGCATTGAGGCTGGTGACCACCAGCTCGCCCTTCTCACCATCGGGGACGTGCTCGCCGGTCTCCGGGTCGATGACCTCGAAAAGCATGTTGGCCTCATCGGTGTGGAGGCCGTCCCTCTCGTCGCACTCTATGGCGCAGGCGAGGCCGAACTCGGTCATGCCCCACACATCGAGCACCGGGCATCCCCACGCCTCCTCGAGGATCCCCCTCATCGCCTCGGAGAGGGGTTCAGCGGCGCATATCCCCTTCTTGATCCCCAGTGACTTGAGGTCCACGCGCTCGCCGGCGAGCACGGTGACGCGGTAGATGAAGGAGGGCAGCCCGATTATGTAGGTGGAGTTGTTCTCGGTGATTGTCTGCATCTGCTCGGATATGTCCACGCTCGCCGAGTTCGAAGAACCGTAGCCTGCCACCATGCACGCCCCCGCCAGCATCAGGCTGGGGTCCCAGGCGCCCACGGTGGGGAACATTATGTGGAGCACGTCGCCCTTCTTCATTCCCACGTTCATGAGCGCGGAGGAGATGATGTCTATCTTCGCCAGCAGGTCCTCGCGGGTGTAGAACACCCTTTTCCTGACCCCGGAGGTGCCGGTGGTGGTGAAGGCCCTCTCGGTCTTGGTCATCGACACGCAGAGGAAGTGGTTGGGCTCCACCGCCATCTCGTCCGGCGTGGTCATAGGTATGCGCACCAGGTCCTCATAGCTGCGTATGTCATCCGGCGATACGCCGGCCTCGCGGAATCTGTCCTTGTAGAATATGGAGTTCTCCTGCACATAGCGCATCTGTTCACGGACGCGGAAGAGCTGGTACTCCCTGAACTCCTCAGGGCCCACCGTGTCCAGCTTCTTCCTGCCGATCGCCTTCTGGAGCTCGGGGCTCTTCTTGAGGGTCTCCTTGGCCTTGAGGGCCATCCACTCCTCCAGAGGGTTCTCGCTGTCCTCGGGTATCTTGTTGGAGAGGAGCTTTCTGCGGACGATGGCGATCTTGACCCGTTTCCAAGCGCTCATGCCCTCTGAATCCAGTGATGCATAGATAACATTATTGTATACCGGGAAGAAAAGATAATGTGCCTGCAATGGGAATCCTCCCGCATGGACACCGATTGGGCAAAGGTATCCCGCCGCCTGCAGGAGGACGTGCGGCTCCGCGGGGACGCCGTCGCGGTGAGGTTCATGGAGAGCGCTTCGGAGCTCAGCTCCTTCCCCGGCAGGGTGATGCGGGACACCGCCATTTGCCAGATGATCCTCCGGGCCCGTTTCGACGGGGCAGACGGGGTGCTGGCCTCTTCACCGTCGACCATGCGTTGCGTCTGGGGCGCGGCGGCGCTGGGATTGATAGCCACCCCCTCCCGCCTGAGCAGGGGGCAGCTCTACCTGGGATTCGTCCAGGACCTCGAGGCCGGGGAGAGGATGCACTCGCGCATGGGGATGATGGGCGATGAAGGCAGGAGGCACGGGGCGGTGGAGATATCGCCACTGGCGCACTGCCGGGGGGACCCGGACGTGGTGGTGATCTACGGCACCCCGGGCCAGATGCTCCGTCTCATCATCGGCCTGCACTTCGAGAATGGCGGGGCCATCTGCAGCCCGGTCACTGGTCAGGCCTCGGTTTGCGCCTCGATATCCCGCGCCCATGATAAGGGGGAGCCCTCCCTCGACATACCTTGCATCGGCGACCGCCTTTACGGCCTGGTGGGCGATGACGAGATGGTGATGGTCCTCCCCGCCGATCTGATTCCAGGGCTGATGAGGGGGCTGGAGGGCAGCAGGCCGATGGCCCCCTACCCCTTCCGGCCCTTCACCCGTTGGAGCCCCGTGTTCCCGCCTGCGATGCTGCCTACCAAGGAGGAGCTGGAGTAGGGCCTGGTGGTATCGTGAATTGTAAATAGGGGGAAGCCTTTAACTTCGACCACAAGACCGGAGAGAATGCAAAATGGTACTGACCCCCGAGATGGCTAGAGCCGGCGTGACGCCGCAGATGTTGTCGTCGACGCACAGATTCACCTGCCCCAAGTGCGGGAAGGAGTTCAGCATGTTCCAGTCCAGGGCGATAGCCTGCAGGGGCTGCCCCAAGGTCAACCAGAACTGCAAGAACGTACGTTGCGTCCATTGCGACCAGGAGTTCCCCATACTTGGTTTCGTGGTCAACACCAAGGAGAAGGAGAAGTTCCTCACCAACTACATGAGCGGCGTGGTCAACAAGCACTACGGCAGCTTCGGCTACAACCGCCGCCGCTGAACCCCCTTTTTAAAAAAAAGAGGCCTGGGCCTCATTCCTTGATCTTCTCACCGTAAGGCCTGAAAACCTGATGGCGGTAGAGCGTCTCCCCGTCCTTGTTGTTGACGTTGAACAGGCAGAAGGGCACCAGCCGCCCGTCGGGGGTCACCATGTGGATGCAGCAGCGCTCCCAGCGCTCCGTCTCGCCGCTCCAGACGTCCTGGAAGGCCATGGATGACACGGTGAGGTAGTGGGTCTTGGCCCGGTCGACGAATGCCGCCCAGCTGTTGTCGTCGCTCTCCGAGGGGCCGTCCATTGTCTCCTCGATGAAGCGCCAGAACTGGGAGACCTCGGTCCGGGTCTTCTCGGCGATGTTGTCCGTCGACCGTGGAGGCCCCAGCGCCATGGTGGTCATGGGGAACAGGGACTTGTCCGGAAGCACGACCGACAGCGATTTGATGTCGCAGTGGACGTTGGAGCAGGAGGTGGGGATGAAGTTGTCCGCCTTCAGCATGCCCATGGTCTGCTCCTCAATCGCCTTGGCGAGCTGTGAGAGGGTGACGCGGTCCTCATCGGAGGGGTCGGCGGGGTAGCGTCCCACGTAGAAGATGGGCTGGAAGTGTATGCCCTTGACGGTGGGCACGTTCTCGGTGGCGAAGCGTATCATCTCCCCCACGTTGTCCAGGTTGATGGTGGGCGACACCGTGGCGACCAGGGTGACGCCCATGCCCAGCTCGGCGCAGTTTGCCAATGCCTGCTTCTTGAGCTCGAAGAGGTCCCGGCCGCGGGTCTGGCGGTAGATCTCGTCCCTGGTGCCGTCGAATTGGAAATAGAAGGTGTCCACGCCGGCCTCCTTGAGCGCCTTCAGGTACTCCTTCTCCTTGGCTATGCGCAGGCCGTTGGTGTTCACCTCGATGTGCTCGATGCCCATCTCCTTGGCCAATCGGACTATGTCAGGGAGGTCGTCCCTGATGGTGGGCTCCCCGCCGCTCAGCTGCACGCAGCGGGGGCTCGGCACATAGTCCACCACGGTCTGCAGCATCTTGCGGATCAGGTCCATGTCGGGATGGAAGCGGTAGTCGCTGTTGGCGCGGGCGAAGCAGATGGGGCAGTTCATGTTGCAGAGGTTGGTGACCTCCACCACATTGAGGCAGGTGTGCTGCTTGTGCTCGGAGCAGAGCCCGCAGTCCTGGGGGCAGTCCTTCATCTCCTCGACCATGAACTTGTCCGGGGGCTTCTGCACCGCTGCGAAGTCGTAGAGATGGAGATACTCCTCCACGCCCTCCCATATCCTCACCTTCCAGCTGCCGTGCTCGTCACACTCCTTGACGATGTAGACGACGTCGTCCTCGGCGATCTTCTCGGCGGGTATGGTCTTGAGGCATTTGGGGCACAGGGCCGCGGTCTCACCTAGCTTCCTGGACATGATTGCACCGTTCCAGCACGGCATCGCTGACGCTGATAATAATGCTTTGCGAAGAACTGGAGATGGGATAAAAAGGGAAATAAGGATGCCGCTCTCGCGGCGTTTGGTTTTATGCCCTCTTCTGCTCGAAGAGACCCTCAGCGGCTGCCAGAGCGCTGGCGGCCAGGTACTCCTCGAACCAGGACTCTCCCGAGGTGGGCTCGCACATGCAGGGACCGGAGCGGGTCGCTCCCATGTAGGTCAGGTTGGAGTGGCCCTTCCTGACCTGGGCGCCGTTCTTGGCGTAGGTCCATCCCTCGGCATCGGAGGTGTCCTGCACGATGTCGAGGATCTTCATCTTGTGCGCGTAGCCGGAGTTGACTACGGCCTTCCCTCCGTCGACAGAGTAGTCGGCATATACGGTGAGGTCTCCGATCTCCTTCTTGGCGATGTTCTTCTCGCCATTGGTGATCTTGTCGTTGGAGCCCTCCGCATATTCGATGACAGCCTTTATGTCATCCTCCTTGAGGCCCCTGGAACCAAGGACCTCCTTGACTGCGTCAGAAAATTCAAACTCCATCTTAATCACCTCACCATGTTCCGTATGTGCCGAAGTCCCTGGCCGCGCGGGTCATAGCGAGCATGTTGCCCGGTATGGTGTACGGTGGGCATTCACACGAGTTGCCGAGGATGTATCCCTTCTTGGCGTCGCGACCGGCAAGGAGCTGCTCCTTGCTCTGCTCGTAGACGGCCTTGGGGTTCGGGTTGATCATCAGCTTGGTGTCGACCGAACCCATGACGGTGGATACGTCCTGGAACTCCTCCTTCAGGAGCTCGCCGGGGAAGACCTTCGATCCCTTGTAGCCCACGTGGGTAACGGTGAAGGGCGACCATACCAGGTTGTCCCTGAAGACCTTGTAGGAGGTCTCGTGGTTACCGCACATGTGGTAGAAGATCTGAGGCCCGGCCCCCCTCCTGAAGCACTGGTCCACGTAGTGGCCCATCTTCTTGGCGGAGAACTCCTCGACCTGCTCGTCGGCGAATATGTCGTTGTTCGCAAGCACCGAGCCCACGATGAGCATGGCCATGCCATACTTGTCGGACAGTGCATCGGCGCCGTTGACCGATGTCTCCACGTAGGTGTCGACCAGCTTGTGCGCCAGGTCCGGCTCCGTGAAGGTCCACATGATGAACTCCTCAACCCCGACCAGCTCAGAGGCCGCCCCCACCAGGTCGAATCCGTAGGATATCGGAACCAGGGTGTGGGGCAGGTTCTCTGCGACGTAGTCGTAGAGGTTGAAGAACAACGGCATCGTCCAACCCTTCAGTAGGTCTTCCTTGGCTATGGGCTCTGCCTTCTCCACGTCCTCGGGGCCCCATACGGGTCCCGTCGGGATGGGGGGCAGGGTCTCCTTGTACTCCAGGGTGATCCCCAGCTCGGTGACCCACGGGAGCGAGAAGAACCAGTGGGTGACCGGCAGGAGGTCGTAGAGTTCGGAGATATAGCCAACGCAGTGGATGCCCAGCTCGGGCTTCTCATAGAAGTCCCGGATGGTGTACCCACAGGCCACGGCAGCGTGCGATAGGATAATCGGATCCACATCGATTCTGTCGTGGAAGTTGTCTACGAAGGGACTTGCAAATCTCTTGACGGCATTCGCATGCCATCCGTCGAGATCGTTTTTCGGAAACAGCTCTTCGTAACCCATTGCAATCCCTAGGTCATGTTACATTAATCAGTGTATTTATACGTTGCCATGTCTTGTTCGCAACTTTGTTTCACTATGGAAATTTTTATGCCTATTTGGGGTTATCAAACAAGTAAAATCGTAAAAAAATGCAACAATGTTGCAAAAATCTATGTTTTATCCCGTGGATGGCGCCCATCCGCCCCCTCCCCTCCTGTGGGACGGTCAACGGAAAACTATAATGCGCTCACGAATGATAACCTTTGGGGCGGAGGGCGGAGTCCATGAGGTTGATTTCCTGGAATGTCAACGGCCTGCGTTCAGTGCAGAAGAAGGGATTCGCAGAGTGGTTCCGGTCCCAGTCACCGGACGTGCTCTGCCTGCAGGAGACGAAGGCCTGGCCGGAGCAGATCGGCCCGGAGCTGGCCGATATGGAGGAGTATTCATTGCATATGTCGAGGCCGGAGAGGAAGGGCTACTCCGGCGTGGCCACCTACACCCGCGAGGAGCCACTCGAGGTGAGCTTCGGGTTCTCTCCGCGCTTCGATGGCGAGGGCAGGCTCTGCCTCTGCCGCTATCCTGAATTCACGCTGCTGAACGTCTACTTCCCCAACGGCAAGGCCTCGCCGGAGAGGCTGGCCTACAAGATGGAGTTCTACGAGGAGTTCCTGGAGTTCTGCAGGGGGCTCCTGGAGGACGGGGAGAGCGTGGTGGTGTGCGGTGATGTGAACACCGCCCACAAGGAGATCGACCTGGCGAGGCCGAAGGAGAACTCCGACATATCCGGCTTCCTTCCGCAGGAGAGGGAGTGGATCGACCGTTTCCTCGGCATCGGGTTCGTGGACAGCCTGCGGGAGTTCGATGGGCGCCCTCACCTCTACACCTGGTGGTCAATGCGGACGCGGGCCCGCGAGAGGAACGTCGGATGGAGGATAGACTACTTCCTGGTGAGCGAGGACCTGAAGGGGTCCATGAGCGGGGCGGGCATAATGCCGGAGGTGATGGGCTCGGACCACTGCCCCATCTATCTGGACCTGGACCTCTGATAGACGACCAGCGTGCGGAGGCGGTTCAGGGCCGCCGCCAGCTCCTGCCTCCGGAACATCGCCCGGTCTCCGTTGAGCTCCCCCAGGCGGTCGAGGCCCCCCTCCTCGATGCCGGACACCACCAGATCGGCCAGCTCCCGGAAGCTGCGGTCCCCGTCCATGGCCTTCCATGCGCAGACCAGCGCATCGGCCAGGGCCCGCGCCTGCGAGATGTCCACCAGCTGCTCCACCGCGGAAAGGTCTATCTCCTCCTTCCCGAACGATATTGCGTCCAAGGAGCGGGCCGACACCCTCTCCCTCCGCCCTCCCCTGCTGGGGTCCAGGCTCTGGGCCAGCGGCACCCTCTCCGCAGGGGTTTCAAAGACGTCAGGGGCCTCACGGTCCCGGCCGCTGGGGAATTGGGCCGCGACCCTTCTGGCATCCTCCGTGGCCTCCAAGGCGCGGTAGCCGCTCATCATGATCACCGTGTCAGCGATGTCCAGGAAGTCACCGGAGCCGCCTATCACCATCATGCAGCTGCATCCCGTGGCCTCCATCATCGGCCGCACCCGGTCCACGAAGGGGGGGATGGGCTCATTGTCCTTGCTCACCAGCCTCTGCATGCGCAGGTCCCGGGTCATGAAATTGCTGGCGGAGCTGTCCTCGTCTATGAGCAGGAGGCTGGATCCGCCCTCCAGGGCCTCGATCACATTGGTGGCCTGGGACGTGGAGCCGCTGGCGTTGTCGCTGCAGAACGCCGAGGTCTCCACCCCTCCCGGGAGCTCGCCGATGAAGGAGGATATGTCCACCTTCTCGGCGCGGCGGCCGTCCTCGGCCCTGATCTTCACCGCGTCCGGGACGGTGACGGCGAGCTCCCTCCCGTCGCCGGGGATGTGGTCGTAGACGCCGTGCTTGACCGCGTCCAGGAGGGTGGATTTCCCGTGGTATCCTCCCCCTATCACGAGCGTCAGCCCCGTTGGCACCCCCATGCCCTCCACCGTGCCGGCGTGGGGGAGCTCGAAGGAGGCCCTCAGGGCATCAGGGGAGCGGAAGGGCAGGGCGCCCGACAGCGGCCCCTGGTCCACCCCGCTGCTGCGCGGCAGCACCGAGCCGTCGGCGATGAAGGCCACCAGGCCCCTCTCCCGCAGGGAGCCTCGCAGCGCCTGCGCATCCTCGGCGCAGTCGAGGTGGCGGCGGAGGCGGGGCTCCTTGTGGGAGCGGAACAGCATCGATTCGCGGGCGATCCGCGGGAGGAACTCCGTCAGGAGGCGCAGCGCGTCGCCGCCGGAGATCCTCCGCCCATCGGCGGGGAGGCCGGCGCTGAACCTGACCTCCACGAACTCGTGGTTCACCGCCACCGAGCTCCTCTCCAGGATCTCCTGGCCAGGCCGGGGCACCGATATCCTGCCGCTGCCGCCGCTTCCCATGCCGCCGCGGGCGTGGGAGCGTCCCGAGTCCCAGAAGCGGCGGGCGATGAGGTCGCGGAGGGCGACCTCGCGGACCTTGTTGGCATAGGTGTCAGCCGGGAACGCGGCGTCCTCCTGGGGTATGCGGACCCTCATGCGGCTGGGGGCGGCGAAGGGGTCCCCCTGCACATGGTCGATGAAGAGGTGCATCCCCTCCAGGGGGAAGTCCCCTTTGAGGTCACGGTAGGAGCGGTAGCCCTTGCCGTCGATCCTGCGGATCTCGGACTCCAGGTCTCGGGCCGTGCTATCCCCCCTCGGGATCGAGGAGGGCGAACCCGTTCACCGGGTCCCGGCGCCTGACCGCCTCGGCCCCGGTCAACTCCTGGATGATGACCTCCATTATGAGCCAGACCTTGACACCGGCGCGCACGCATCCGGTGACCGAGCTCCCGGCGCGCCCGCAGGAGGCGTGCATGTGCAGGAGGGGGGCGCCCTCCTCGTCGGGGAAGATGCTGCCGCAACCGCTGAGCTCGTGCACCCCCTCCAGGACATGATGCATGGGCTCCACCGGCGAGGCGCGGCCGTCGCGCGGGCCCACCACCAGGCGCGATCCGTCGTCGGCGCCCCCCACGACGATGACCGAGGCGGCCGCTATCCCGTTCTCGAGGGCGAACGACTCCAGCTGCTCATGCAGGACCTCGCCGTCCTCCAGGCGTAGGATGAAGGACCTTCCCGGAGAGGCGGCGGCGTGCTTCATGGGCTCACGCTCAGCGGTATTTGCTGTAGCGGTCGAGGAGACGGCTTATCTTGCTGTACTCCTCCTCGGTGAGCCCTTCGGGCGAGACGAACTCCTTGGCGTACAGCTTGGCGTCCTTGATGGATGTGCGGGAGGCCTTGGCGATGAGGCTGGCGAGAAATGACGATGCGGTCGCCGCCTCCATGGCGCTCTTCTCCAGGATCTCCTTCATGTCGTACTTGAACGGCCCGACGCGCTTGGTGCTGAGCATGGACTGCCTCTTGCTGTCCCGGCTCTTGGGCTTCGCGTTGCCGAATTTCCTCGGGGCTCTCCTGGTGGTGTTTTTCGTGTTAACACTCAATGCAATAACTCCGCAGTCCGCAGGACATATCTTTAATTACTTAAATCATTGCCTGCTAACCATGACTGGACTGTCAAGGAGGGTGTACATCGCCGGGCCCCTCTTCTCCGCCGCCGAGCGTCAATTCAACCATGAACTGGCCGCTTTCCTGCGCTCGGAGGGGCACGAGCCGTTCCTGCCCCAGGACTCCTGCCTTCCCTTCGAGGAGCTCCTGGCCTCGGGGATGGGCGTGCAGGACGCGTTGAGGCTGGTCTTCGAGAAGGACATGGAGATGCTGGACGCTTGCGACCTCTTCCTCTTCGTCCTCGACGGCCGCGTGCCGGACGAGGGGGCCTGCTTCGAGATGGGCTACGCCTACGCCAAGGGGATGGACATGGTGGCGCTTAAGACCGATGCACGCAGCAGCGTGGCGGGGGAGGACAACGCCATGATATCGGTGCCGCTGCGGGGGAGGACGGCCAAGGACCTGCCGTCCTTGGCCGAGCTCATCTCCTCTTTATGATGGGGAGAATCTAATATATGCGCCCCCTCCATCCCTGACCATATGCAGGACGTCGAGAAGCTCAAGGACATGGTCGCCTACCAGCAGGGCTCGGTGGTGAGCAGGACCCTGATCAAGAAGGACGCGGGCACGGTGACGCTGTTCGCGTTCGACGGAGGGCAGGGCCTCAGCGAGCACAGCGCCCCCTACGACGCGCTGGTTAACGTCATCGACGGCGAGGCCTCCATATTCATCGGGGGCGAGAGGCACCAGGTCAAGGAGGGGGAGATGCTGGTGATGCCCGCCGACGTGCCCCACGCCGTGAAGGCGGAGATGCCCTTCAAGATGATGCTGGTGATGATAAGGCAGGCCTAGTCGCGGAGGTCCCCCAGGAACGCGGTGACCCGCGTGACGCTCCTGGCCATCATGCGGGCCATCTCCTCCCACTCCACCTTGGAGAGCTGGCCCCGGGGGTCGCACATCGCGAAGAGGACCCTGATCATCGACTCCTTCCCCTGCTGGTCCTCATCCAGCCATATGGACCGCATCGCCAGCTCCTCGCCGCTGTCGGCGGGGAACATCGTCAGCAGGTTGTCAACCAGCTTCACGGTTATGCGGCGGGTCTGATCGTCGCTGAGGCCCTCGGCCCTGGCCTCCTCCATCATCCGGCCGATGAACTCCTTGGTCGTCCTCCAGTTGTCGGTAGCGCCCTCCGCTGGGATCCCGGTCATGGGAGGGCGATGGAGAAAAAAGCATATCTATCTTGCCGATGCCCCGCCCACTCGGGGGCGATGTAGCGGGTGGAGGGGATGACGCGGGTCCCATCGGTTCCTTAAAGGGAAGGGGGCGCAGCCCTGCGCAAAGGCGGCCGGACGGAATCCTCTAGGGGGATGGATTATGCCTCTCCGTGGGCTGCTCCATGTTATCAGAGCCCCTCTTCCCAGAGACGGACTTGCTCCGGTCGCGTCGCTTCCGGACTACCGTCCCTATCCTCTCACCACCCACCGGATGAAATCTAGATACTGCGGCTCTTATATCTTTTGCTAGGAGCCCCCGAAAGTGGGCCTGGGGGGGTTTGCATTAAAATTAAAAACCCCTGCCCTCATGCTAATTTCGGTGCGAGGATGAACCTGCAGCAGATACTATCAGACCAGGCCAGCTGCTCCGACCTGCTGAAGTGCGCCTACAGCCTCGGCGACGCCGAGATTGAGGCCTACCGCCTGCTGTCGGACGAGGGCCCGATGCGCACCGAGGAGATCGCCAGCTCCATGGCGAAGAAGCCGTCCACAGTGTACCGCAGCCTGCAGAGGATGCTGTCCTGCGGAATGGTCACCAGGGAGACCAGGAACATCGAGGGCGGCGGATACTACTACCTCTACCGGGCGAAGGCGAAAGAGACGCTGAAGGCGGAGCTGAGGGAGCGCATGGGCAACTGGAACAGACGGATGGAGGAGCTGCTGCAGCGGTTCGAGGAGGAGCTCTGATGAGGTACAGGCCTTTCGGCAGGGGGAAGGAGAGGGTCTCAGTCCTCGGATTGGGATGCATGCGCATGCCGGTGCTGGGAGACGGCTTCTCGCCCATAGACGAGGAGAGGGCCACCGCCATAGTGCGCTCCGCTATCGAACGGGGGATAAACTATCTCGACACCGCCCCCACCTATCACGACGGCACGGGGGAGGACTTCGTCGGCAGGGCGCTGCAGGGCGGCTACCGCGACAAGGTCCACCTCGCCACCAAGATGAGCCGCAAGGCGGTTGACAGCAGGGAGGACTGCCGCCAGCTCATTTCCGATCAGCTCCGCAGGCTGCGCAGCGACCGCATCGACATGTACCTGCTGCACAACGTGACCAAGGACAGCTGGCGCTTCTTCGAGGATGTGGGCGCCCTCGACCTCATCGAGAGGGCCCGCGACCGGGGGGAGATATCTTACGTGGGGTTCTCCAGCCATGAGGAGAGGGACTTCTTCATGGACCTGGTGGACGCGCACGACTGGGACTTCTGCCAGATCCAGTTCAACTACGCCGACAGGGGGATACAGGCGGGCGAGGAGGGCCTGAGGCACGCCGCCTCCCGTGGCCTGGAGGTGGTGGTCATGGAGCCTTTGAAGGGCGGCATCCTCGCCCGCGACGACCTCCCCTTCATGGAGGCGTTCCGCAGCTCGGGCAAGGACTGGTCCCCGGCGGAGTGGTCGCTGCGCTGGGTCTGGGACTGGCCCCAGGTGTCGGTGGTCCTCAGCGGCATGAACGAGATGGCGCAGCTGGAGGAGAACTGCCGCGTGGCCGAGGAGAGCGGCCCCCTCTCGCTCGGGCCCGAGGAGCTTAGGACTCTGGAGAGGGCGAAGGAGTCGTTCGACTCCTCCCTCCAGGTCCCCTGCAGCTCCTGCGGCTACTGCCTGCCCTGCCCGCAGGGCGTCAACATACCGCGGATGTTCACCCTCTACAACAACCACCTGCTGAGCGGGGGGCGTAGCTGGGGGGTGACCATGTACAACTTCGCCACCGCCGAGGCGGAGCTGGCGGGGAACTGCGTGGCCTGCGGCGAGTGCGAGGAGAAATGCCCGCAGGACCTGCTGGTGTCGGAGCTCATGCCCCGTGTGCACCGCGAGCTGCTGCTGGACGATTGACCGTCACGGGCAAAGTATGAAATAGGGGCATCCGCATACTATTTCAAAAATAATTGAAATGGTGTCCCATGTTGGAAGCTTTGACGGAGACCGTGCTCGCCGGCCTCGAGAATGTCGCCCACTACCTCTCCGGCCATGTGCTGACGAGCCTGATACCCGCCTTCCTCATCGCCGGGGCCATCGGGGCCTTCGTGCGCAAGGAGACCGTCCTGCGCTATTTCGGGGCCCATGTCAAGAAGCACGTGTCCTACAGCGTGGCATCGGTGTCCGGCCTCATACTGGCGGTCTGCAGCTGCACCATACTGCCCTTGTTCACAGGGATATACAGGAAGGGGAGCGGGATCGGCCCGGCGACCGCCTTCCTCTTCGCCGGTCCAGGCATCAACCTGCTGGCCATCGTCTACACCGCGCAGATCCTCGGATGGGACATCGGGGCCGCCCGGGCGGGCTTCGCCGTACTCATGGCCCTGGTGATAGGGCTTCTCATGGCGGCCACCTTCTCCGACAAGGCGGCGGGGGGCGGTTTCGAGACGCCTTCACAGCCGTCGCAGAGGCCGCGCCGTGTGACCCTGGCGCTGTTCGCCCTGCTGGTGGCGCTGCTGCTGGTGGGCTCGGCCTCCATCCCCACGGCGGTCAAGGCAGCGGCGATGCTGGTACTCATCGCACTGCTGCTGGCGCTGCTGCTGCTGCGTTTCGGGAGGGAGGAGACGGAGGAGTGGGGGCATGAGACCTGGGACCTGGGGAAGAAGATCTTCCCACTGCTCATATTGGGCACCTTCCTGGTGGGGGCCCTGGCGGTCTGGCTTCCCCCGGAGACCTTCGGGCCCTACCTGGGGGGCAACGACCCGCTCTCGGTCTTCACCGGGGCGCTGGCAGGGCTCGTTCTGTACATGCCGACCTTGTTGGAGGTCCCCATCGTGGGCACGACCCTGGGGTACGAGCAGGGGATCATCGGCGCCGGCCCGGCCCTGGCCCTTCTGCTCGCCGGCCCCACCGTTAGCCTACCCAGCATAATAGTGCTGCAGAGGATAATGGGCTCCAGGAGGATGCTGCTTTACGTTGGCCTGACCCTGTTGTTCTCCACCATCGCCGGCATAATCTATGGGAATTTCATCGTGTGAGGTTCAAGGGATGACGACGAAGGAAGAGAGGAAGGTGCTGATAGTATGCACCCACAATGCGGTGCGGTCGCAGATAGCCGAGGCGGTGGTCAACCGCCATGTGGAAGGATGGACGGCGGTGAGCGCCGGTTCCGACCCCCGTTCCCCGCACCCGCTGGCCCTCAGCATGCTGGAGAAGGAGGGGTACGATGTTGGCGGGATGAGGTCGAAGCGGGTGGGGGAGGTCCTCGACGACAGCATCGACCTGCTGCTCTTCGTATGCGGCGAGGCGGACTCATGCGTTCATATCAGCGCCGCCGTCCCCCGGCGGAGGATGCCTCTGCCGGACCCGGTGGCGGAGGGCGGTGACGACGACGCGCGGGCCGAGGGCCTGAGGGAGCTGCACCGCCGGCTGCTATCGGAGCTCCCCGCCCTGCTCAGATGAGGGAGGCGCGCCCCAGCTCGGTTATCCTGTACACGCGCCAGTTCTGCTCCCGGTAGTGCTCCACCAGCCCCTGGCGCTCCAGCTTGGAGAGGTGGTAGGAGAGCCTCGAGTCGGACATGCCCGTCATCCGCTTGAGGACGCAGGGGCAGCACTCGGCCTTGTCCAGGATGTGCATCATGCGCAGCCGGTTGACATCGGCCATCGCCTTGTGGAATTCGACCTCGCGCTCAATATGGGACTGGTCGGGCAGCTCCTCCAGCAGCCTCTCCGCTCCGCCGCGCTCTTCGATCGCCCGCTCCACCGATTCCGGCAGGGCCATGTCAGTCAGGTCGCAATCGCATCTTCCCATGCCGCCACAACCGTCAACGTGTTATGCAATCCCGGTATAAATCTTGTACCAGCCTCGGCGTTGCCTATAAGTACCTAATAATTTTTCCCACCTGAACATGAGCGACTCCGGCCCGGGACTGCCGCGTCCCGTCATATTCAGCGAGGAATGCAAGGGCTGCGGCAGGTGCGTGGAGGCCTGCCCCAAGAAGGTACTGCATCTGACAGGAGAGGTCAACGCCATGGGCTACCCCACCGCCGAGTATGCCGGTGCTGGCTGCGTCGGCTGCGCGTTCTGCTTCTACAACTGCCCTGAGCCCTACGCGGTCGAGGTGCACAAGGAGGACGAGTGATACCATGAGGAAGTTCGCCAAGGGCAACGAGGCGGTCACCATCGGCGCCATATACGCCGGCTGCGACGCCTATTTCGGATACCCCATCACCCCTGCCAGCGAGATTGCGCACACCGCCGCCGAGTACTTCCCTCCCCTGGGCAAGGAGTTCCTGCAGGCGGAGTGCGAGACCGCCGCCATCAACATGATGTACGGCGCGGCGTCCGCCGGGAAGCTGTCCATGACCGCGTCCTCCGGCCCGGGCATCAGCCTCATGCAGGAGGGCATGTCCTACCTGGCCGGAGCCCAGCTTCCGGCGGTGGTGGTGGACGTGATGAGGACCGGACCCGGCCTGGGCAACATCGGCCCGGAGCAGGGGGACTACAACATGGCCGTCAAGGGCGGCGGCCATGGCAACTACCGCAGCATCGTCCTCGCCCCCAACTCGGTGCAGGAGATGTGCGACCTGACGGTGAGATGCTTCGAGCTGGCGCTGCGCTACCGCAACCCCGCCCTGCTCCTCGCCGACGCGGTACTGGGGCAGATGATGGAGTCCCTCACGATTCCGCAGGGTGTCATGGAGAGGGAGGACCCCTCCGATTGGTGCGTCAGAGGGGACCCCGATACCAGGGAGAACCTCATATGCTCGATATACCTGGAGCCCGACCTGCAGGAGAGGCACAACTGGATGCTTCAGGACAAGTACGAGAGCATGCAGAAGGAGGCCATGTCCGAGTCCTACCGCTGCGAGGACGCTGAGCTGCTGCTCACCGCCTACGGCAGCTGCGCCCGCATCTGCCGGTCGGCGGTGGACGCGCTGCGGGACGAAGGACTCCGCGCCGGCCTGTTCCGCCCCATAAGCCTCTACCCGTTCCCCCGGGAGGAGCTGAACCGCGCCGCCGCCGGGAAGGAGGTGCTGGTGGTGGAGCTCAGCAACGGCCAGTACCGTGACGACGTGAGGCTCCACCTCGACGCCTGCGACAAGCGGCTGGAGCTGGCCAACCGCATGGGGGGGAACATGATCAGCGTCGACGAGGTGCTCGGACGCGCCCGGGCGATGTTGGAGGGGTCGTCATGATAGTCCGTTCCCAGGGGTTCTACCCGGAGTTCGAGCGCAAGGCGGGCAGGAAGCGCACCACCCATTACTGCGCCGGCTGCGGCCATGGCATCATCCAGAAGCTTATCGCCGAGGCCATGGCCGACCTCGGCATCCAGGACGACACGGTATTCGTGAGCCCGGTGGGCTGCGCCGCGTTCTGCTACTACTACCTCGACTGCGGGAACGTCGCCGGCCCCCACGGCCGGGCGGCGGCGGTCGCCAGCGGCCTGGTGCGCGTCATACCCGACAAGATCGTCGTCGCCTACCAGGGCGACGGCGACCTGGGCGCCATCGGTTTCAACAACGCCTTCCAGGCCGCCAACCGCGGCGACGGTTTCGCCCATTTCTTCGTCAACAACGCCCTCTACGGCATGACCGGGGGGCAGATGGCCCCCACCACTCTGGCGGGGCAGAAGACCACGACCTCCCCCTACGGAAGGGACGTCGTCAGCACCGGCGAGCCCTTGAAGGTCTGCGAGGTCTTCGACCAGCTGGAGAGGCCGGTGTACATCGAGAGGGTCTCGGTGGCCGACAGCAAGAGGATCATGAAGGCCAGGAAGGCCATCCGCAAGGCCTTGGAGATACAGAAGGAGGGCAAGGGCTATGCTTTCGTGGAGATCCTCTCCCCCTGCCCCACCAACATGAAGGCCGACGCCATGGGCGCGGCCGCCTTCGTCAGCGAGGAGATGGAGAGGGCCTTCCCGCTGCGGCTGTTCCGCGACCGCTCCGGGGAGGAGCCTCCGCGCCCCATCGAGGTGGAGGCGAGGAGCATCGACGATATCGTCTCCGCCGATTACGAGGGCGACGCCATCGATGACCTTCCCGATGTGAGGGAGAGAAGGTACAAGTTCTCCGGATTCGGGGGGCAGGGGATACTCAGCCTGGGACTGGTCATAGCCGATGCCGCCAGCGAGATGGGCAGGCACGTCTCCTGGTTCCCCAGCTACGGCCCGGAGCAGCGGGGCGGCTCGGCGTCTTGCTCGGTGGTCGTCAGCGGCCGGGAGATAGGCTCTCCCGCCATCGACCACCCGGACGTCCTGGTGGCCATGAACCAGCCCTCGTTGGAGCGTTTCCTCCCCACGGTGCCGCCCGGCGGAGTGGCGATATACGAGGAGTCGGTCCCCCTGGAGGCCACCGCGCCCGAGGGCGTCACCGTGCATCCCTTCCCGGCCTCGCGCATCGCCGCCGAGAACGGCGCCCCCAAGGCGGCCAACACCGCCCTGTTGGGATGCCTGGTGGAGCTGGGGCTTCTGGACATGCCGGGGGAGGAGCTGCGGAGGGCCCTGGTTCGCAGCTTCGCCGCCAAACCCAAGCTGGTCGAGGGCAATCTGGCGGTGTTCGAGGCCGCCAGAGGGCATGCCCGGAGGGAGCTGCTCTGATGATCGAGGCTAACGAGGGCACCGGAGGGGGTCGGCACCGAGCCCGGCTGGAGTGTTCTAAGAGGAGGAGATGACATGGTCGACAAGGACAGCCTTGGAAACAGGATACGCAAGTACCGTGAACGCATCAAACTGAGCCAAGAGCAGTTGGCGACCAACGCTGGCATCGATGAGGAGCTGCTGCGGGCGGTGGAGCAGGACGAGACCTACCCGGCCATCGGCGTGATGGTGAGGCTGGCCCGCGCCCTGGGGCAGAGGCTGGGCACCTTCGTGGACGACCATGAGGTGGAGGACCCTCTGATCCTGCGCAGCGGGGAGCGCTGCGAGGAGGGCTCCAGCCACAAGCGCCCGGTCGCCGGCCACTACCGATACTTCCCCTTGGGAAGCGGCAAGTCCGACCGGCACATGGAGCCCTTCTACATCATCATCGAGCCGGGCGGGGAGAGGGCCCTCTCCTCCCATGAGGGGGAGGAGTTCATAATCGTCGCCTCGGGCGAGGTGGAGCTGGTCTACGGCAACGAGACCCATGTCCTCAGCGAGGGCGACAGCATGTACTACAACTCTCTGGTGCCCCATCACCTGGGGGCCAAGGATGGCAGGGCGGAGATCTACGCCACCATCTACACGCCTTTCTAGGTGATCTCATGCCCCGGGAAGACATCACCGAGGACCTCACCCTTGGCCAGTTGCTGGACAGGACGGTGGAGCGCTGCCCCGACGGGGACGCCCTGGTATATGCGGACCGCGGCTACCGCCTCAGCTGGCGGGAGTTCTCAGACTGCGTGGACAGAGTGGCCAAGGGGCTGATGGCGCTGGGGGTGCAGAAGGGGGAGAAGGTGGCCGTGTGGGCGACCAACGTCCCCCATTGGGTGACGCTGCAGTTCGCCACCGCGAGGATAGGGGCGGTCCT
>PUJZ01000030.1 GCA_003550345.1 Methanomassiliicoccaceae archaeon | reverse complement strand
TTGGGCCCACTAATCCCCCTCTTCATTCTGCTAACAATCGTTTGATTATTTCATAATATTATAAATTATAAATATCAGATAAGCAGAATACGTTTTTCAGTGACGGGGGACAGGCAGTGCCGCATACTCTATTTGGATGACGAGACCAGCCTTCTGGAGCTGGGGAAGATATACCTCGAGGACGTGGGGGGTTTCGAGGTGGAGACGGCGGAAGGCGCCCCCGAGGCCATCGGTCTTCTGGAAAAGGCCGATTTCGATGCGGTCATCTCCGATTACCAGATGCCCCGCATGGACGGCCTGGAGTTCTTGAAGAGGCTGCGCTCCCATGAGAACGACCTCCCGTTCATAATATTCACCGGCAAGGGGAGGGAGGAGGTGGCCGTTGAGGCCTTCATGTCAGGGGCGGACTTCTACCTTCAGAAGGGAGGGAATCCCCAGGCGCAGTTCGCCGAGCTCATAAACATGGTCAGGCAGGCAGTCTCCCGCCGTAAGAGCGAGAAGGGCCTCGTCGAGAGCGAGCGCCGGCTCAAAACGATGGTCGACGGGATGGACCAGGGCCTGGTGGTCCTCGGATCCGATGGCAGGGTGCGTTTCTACAACCGCACCGCCGAGGAGATGATAGGCGTCAAGAAGGGGCAGACCCTGGACGACCTTGGGTTGTTTGACTGCGGACCCCCGGGCGGAAATTGGCCCTTGGGCCCGGGGCGCCCTGGCGGCCCCTCTCTGCGGGACGATGGCCTGGGCCTTCAGAGGCTGCGGACCCGGAAACGTGACGGAGGATGGACCTGGCTGGAGGGGTTCCACAACATCATAGAATTCGATGGGGAGGAGGCCGTGCTCATCCTCCTCCGCGACATAACGTGCTGGGTCGAGAAGGAGGCTTGCGGCTCGGTCTACGAGGCCAGGTACCAGTCGGTGGTGGGGCTCCAACGCGACATGGTGTGCCGTTTCGACCCTGACATGACGATGACGTTCGCCAACCCCTCCTTCTACGAGACCCTTCTCACCTCGGAGGAGGAGACGGTCGGGCGGAGGGTCCTCGACTTAATGCCCGAGGAGGAGGGTCGGCGCTTCGAGGAGCTGAAGTCCGCCATCTGCCCTCAGAGCCCCGACGGCCGCTTCAGGCACCGTCTGTTCATGGACGACGGCTCGCTGATGGAGCTGGAATGGAGCTACCAGGGAATATTCGATGCCGAGGGCCGCCTCATCGAATACCAGGCGGTGGGCCGTACCGTTGATGGGGGGGCCTGAGGGTGAAAACATCGGCCTCCGGTGACGCCATCGGAGCTTGCGCAGCCATATCTGCCTGGTCCGCGGCAGCAATGAACCGCTCTGATCCAAGACGTCCCTTTCCGAAGGGGGCGCTCAGGCCAGCCTGCCGATGATGACCACATGGTTCTCCCCATGCAGCTTGGCGCAGCCGGGGCAGGTGGTGAACCATGTGTAAACTTCATCCAGTGTCAGACCTTTATCCTCAGCGAATCGTTGGAAATCCTTCAGCCATGCGCCCACCTCATCATAGGGGCCCTCGTATGCCTTGGAGACGAATCGTCCGCTCAGCGTCAGGTTTTCCGCCCCCGGGACCTCGCCATCGACGGCGACGTAGAGGTCCATCCCCCATCTCGAGCTGTTGCCGGAGAGGCTCATGGGCTGTCCCGCCTGGGCACCGGCCTCGGCGATCCTCCGGTCCAGGCCCCTCATCACCTTCCCGAAGTTCAGCGGCATGTGGAAGAATGCGCTTACCCTGCCCTTGACGAATCCCTTCCCCTCCCATTGGAACTCCGCTCCGTCCCATGGACCAGGGTCGAAGCGCGGACAGCACTCATCTGCAGTCATGGCTTCGTCCCCTTTCCGCATCCCGACCGGGGATCGCGCTTCATATGAGGCCATCGCTCCGTAGGGATATAATGAGTATCGGCCCTATCCGCTCCTCGGATATGCTCATTTAATAACGCCTATCACGTTCGATCCCCGGGTGTTAGGATGAGATGCCTCATAATCTACCAAACGACATTCGGCAGCAACCGGAAGATCGCCAAGCTCATGGAGGAAACGGTATCGCAGGCGGGACATGAGGCTGAGCTGCATGACGTGAAGCGTGTCGATGCGGAGGAGGCCGCCGGCGCGGACCTCTACATATTCTCGGCGCCGACCCATATCGGATCGGCGCCCAGAAGGATGAGGTCCTTCCTCCGTTCCCTCGCCAGGGTGCAGCGGGAAGGCCCCTACGGGCTGCTGGCCACCAGGTCAACGCCTGATTCCGAGGCCGTCGAATCCATGCTGCAGGCCTTATCGGGAGGGGGGATGCGCTGCCTCTCGTATATGACCGTCTGCCTGGACGGAAAGGACGGGCTCGAGCAGGGCTGGGAGCGGAAGGTGTCGGATTTCACCGAGGGGCTGCTCAGCGCGGCTGCGGCGGGCAGGGGCGCTTTGCGATAAGCGACCATCCACGCCTGGGCCGCGGGCCGAACGCCGTCAGCCTTTAGCGTCAGGGTCCTCGATGTCCCTCTGGAAGGCCCGCGGGGGCTCCATGCCGTCCCTCTCGTAGTCCATGAGTATCAAGGAACGTTTCAGGAAGGCTATCTCGGTGCGTAGGATGTCCAGTCGGGGGTCTTGCGGGTCCCGCGACTGGATGCGCATGAACTCCATCCTCAGCTCCCATAGCGCATTGAGCACGCGTTTGTATTCGCCGGTCCTCTCAACCCTCAGTTCCAAGCCGGGCCCCCCGTTCAGTTGCAATGAGAACCGTCCCCACTCTAATGTTTTTTCGCTTGGCGGGCAGCCACGAGGCCGACTCCCGCAGAAATGGGCCGAGGCAGCGCCCTGAATGCTCGATACGCAAAATGTCGGTGAAGGGGTTATTTTCGGTCGGTTGCGAAACACTTAAAGCAACGTAGTCTGAGGGTCTAGGAGAGGTCAGAAATATGGATATGACCAGGCAGCTGGTGGTCAGGATTGCGACGGTAGCTGTGCTGCTGGCCATATTGTTCGGCAGCTACATCGCCTTCGACCATTGGTTGGGCGCCGGCGACCTGGCCATGGCGTTCACCGTCCTGGTGCTGGTGGCCGCCTTCCTGATCGCCACCTACCTGCTGCGCGACAAGGTATGGTTCTGAGACCCCGCGGCCCTGGCCGGCCTTCTTGCTTCGGAAACGGCCATGCCGTCGGCCCGATCCATGCCCTTCATCCGCTGCCCGGCCTGGCCTGGGCGATCGCCTCCGCCAGCTCCCGCGCCGCCCCGGCCATGTCCGGCTGCGCCAGCACCGCCGATATCACCGCCAGGCCGTCGGCGCCGTTGCGCAGTGTCTCGGCGGCGTTGGCCTTGGTGATGCCGCCGATGGCCACCACCGGGATGCCCACCGCCGCCTTCACCTCCCTGAGGGCCTTCAGTCCGCAAGCGGGCCCAGCATCGTCCTTGGAGCCGGTCGGGTATATGGGCCCTAGCCCCACGTAGTCCGCCCCCTCCTCCTCGGCCTCCAGGGCCTCCTCGGCGTTGCCCACTGAAACCCCGATGATGAATCCGGGGGGCGCCATGCTCCTGGCCTCGCGCAACGGAAGGTCCGTCTGACCGAGGTGGACGCCATCGGCCCCGGATTCCAGGGCGGCCTCCAGGCTGTCATTGACCAACAGCAGCACCCCGGCCTCACGGGTTATGGCCCGGAGCTGGCGGGCGGTCTCCGCCAGCTCCTCGCCCGACAGGCCCTTGTCACGCAGCTGGATGACGTCCGCCCCCGCATGGGCCACCGCCCTCGCGATCTCGGCATGGCTGCGCCCGCCGGAGACTTTCTCGTCGGTAATGACGTACAGGCCGTAGCGTGTCATAGCCTCGTCACCCTGGCCTCGGAAGCTAGCTCGGTGACCTTCAATCCGTCCATCGCGTCGAACAGCGCCGTCTTGAAGGACATCGGCCCCCCCGCCTCGCGTGCGCCATGCTCTCCGGCGAGGCCGAAGGCGGCCAGAGCGGCGGCGGTCTCCACCGTGGCATCCTCCTTGCCCGAGACGAGCGCCCCCACCACCGTGGACGCCATGCATCCAGTGCCGGAGACCTTCTCCATCATCCCGTGGCCGTTCTCCACGATGAAGCTCCGAGCCCCGTCGCTGATGAAGTCCCTCGGCCCGGTCATCGCCACGGTGCAGCCGGAGCGGACGGCGAAATCCTCGCATATGGAGAGCAGGTCCCCGCTCACCCCGTGGGAGTCGACGCCCACCACCTTCGCCTCCGAACCGGCCAGCGTGGCCACCTCTCCGGCGTTGCCCTTGAGGACGCTGACCTCGAGCCTGTCCAGCAGCATCCTCGCCGTCTCGGTGCGGTAGGGGGTGGCGCCGGCGCCCACCGGGTCGAGCACGACGGGGATGCCCAGCTCGTTGGCCCTCTCCCCCGCCCGCAGCATGGAAGCCACCAGGCGCTCGTTCAAGGTCCCGATGTTCAGCACCAGCGCCCCAGCGATGGCCACCATGTCCTCCATCTCCTCGATGGCGTCGGCCATGACCGGCGCCGCGCCGGCGCATATGGCGATGTTGGCGCAATCGTTCACTGTCACGTAGTTGGTTATATGGTGGACGAGGGGCCTCCTCTCCCTCATCCGGTCGAAAAGACGTGCGGTCTCGCGGGCCATGTCCATATTGCTCTCTCCTGCAGGGGGTGTCATCCGCTGACCGGTATATATTTTGTTCAACCGCCTTGCCGGGGAGGGAGGCCTCTCATCCAACCTTGGAGGCGGTGGCCAGAGCCCCGAACGCTATCCGCATCGCCTTGTTCACATGTCCCAGCTGATGCACCGAGCCGATCACATGGATGTCCTCCGACGGGTTGTGGAACATGAAGGCGCCGGTGCTTCCAGCGTGCCCCCAGAGCTCGAATGGCATGATGAGCGGGATGCTGCGGAAGCGCATCAGGCCGTAGCCATAGTCGAGTCCGACAGAGAATTTCCTCCATTCCTGCATCTTTCTCAACGCCCGGCCGCTGACTATCTCCCGGTCGGCGAAGGACCTCGTGAAGCGCAGGAGGTCCTCGGAGGTGGAGACGACGCCTCCGGCGGCGTACTCCTCGCTGAGGCTGCGGAAGCCGATGGCGTCGGTTCCGCCGAGATACACCCCGGCGACCGGATGCTCGCTCTCCTCCATCGGCTCCGAGTACTGTATCAGGTAGGAGCTTGCCATGCCCAAGGGCCGGAATATGAAAGAAGACAACGCCCGATGGTACGGCATGGACGTGAGCTCCTCAATCAAGAGGCCCAGGAGATGGAATCCGGTGCTGGAGTAGTAGAAGCCTTCCCCGGGAGGGAACTGCGTCTCCTTGTTGGCCTTGGAGTACTCCACTATCTCCCTAGGGGTCCAGAAGCGGTCCGGATCGGCGAGGACGACGTCAAGCTCCATCCTCCTTATCGATCTGCCCTCCTCGAAGTAGTCGTGCAGGCCGGAGCTGTGGTTCAGCAGCTGGCCAACGGTGACCTCCTGGCTGTGGTCGATGCCCTTGTGCACATGCAGGCCGCGCATGATGTCCGCATCGAGATGCTCGGCGATGCGGTCGTCATAGGAGAGGGCCCCCTGCTCCTCGAGGTTGGCGAGGATGACGGAGGTGAACAGCTTACCGATGCTGGCCGTGAAATAGGGCTGCTTCGGGTGGGAGTATACGCCTTCATCGCTGGCGGCGGTCTCCACGTGCAGTCCAGAATCTTCGGAATGCACCAGCAGGTGCGCCACGTGGATCCTGCGGTCGGCGGCCACGGCCTTTTTGAACCTTTCCTCGATGAGCCTCTCTGCGGTTTCTGCTTCCATCCCCCTACCCAACGGGATTATGGGAGATAAGCATATCTTGACTGCAGGACGGGGCCGCGACGCAGGACCGATGCTTGGCCTCGCGGCCGATCCGTTCACCTATAAAGCCCATCCTCCATATCATCGGAGGCCACGCAGGTCTGAGGGAATCTAGGCCTAACCATCAAAGATGCCAATAATTCTCCCTTCTGGAAAGGATCACCGCTGCAACGCCTACCACTATCACCGCTGCTATCACGACCTCGACCATATCGCCACCTCTTAGCCCTATCATCGAGGCGGCTCATTAACGTTGCGGAGAGGCCGGGGGCCAACACCCCACCGGGGTATGATGCCGCCTGCCCGCAGGCCCGGGAACGGAAACGGGCCTATCGGTGCGAGTACCATTCCCAGGCCCTCCGGGCCTCGTCAGCGTCGACGTCCTTGACCTGGAACGACTTGCCGCTGGGGGAGGAGAGGACCGCCGCCCGCACCGTCCGCAGGTCGTTGTAGCGCTGGAACGGGTTCGCCAATAGGCTGAGGGACTGCAGATGGGGCTTGTTTATCATCACCGTGTAACGGTTGATGTCGCGGAAGCGGAGGGTCATCTGGCAGCCTTCCACGGCGGTCCTTCCGTTGGCATGGCGGGACATCCCCAGCAGAGCGGCGGGTACCAGCAGCAGCAAGGCCAGCCATCCGTTGCCGATGCCGTACTCGGCCAAGGCCGCCCAGGCAGCCACGGCGAAGAGCGCGGCGGGGGCCATGGCGCGCAGCAGGTATCTCCGCAGGGAGCGCTGCGGCAGCTCCACCGGGGCCGCTGGAACGCTGTACTCCGGAAGGATGCCGCCCAGGAAGCCTTGGAGCTCCTTTATGCGCACCAGGGGATGGAGCATGGATATCTGCTCCTGACCCTCGGCGCCGCCGCCGGCAACCTCGATGTACAGGGTGCTCAGGCCCAAAGGCTGCCTGAACACGCCCTCCATGACCACCAGCGCCTGGAGGCGATGCAGCCCCACCGTTACATGGTTCTGTTTGAGTATCCCCCAGCTTATCTCCAGCCTGTCCTCGTAGCGCCTGATGGTGAAGCGGGCGTACTGGACCACGAACGAGATTATCGACAGCGCCCACGACAGCAGGAAGAGGAGGATGGCGGCGATGGCTATGGCCGCCAATGGAACGTCGATGAGCAGCTCCAAGGCATAATCGTAGATCCAATCGGGAATATAGGTGAACAGCTGGGAGAAGACGACGCCGATCACCGAGAACAGCACCAGGAAACGGCCTGAGGTTATGCCTGCGAGCCATAGGTCCTTGTTGTCGAGACGGTGGACGGCCTCCTCGGCCTCCTCCTCCGGGGGGGAGTCGGGGCTGTAGTCCTTCTTGAGATGGGATTTGATCGCCTCCACCTCCTCCAGGGTCAGGGCGCGGAGGTTGACCTCCGCCTCCTCGCCGGTCCCGGCGGTCTTTATCTGCAACGTCGCCAGCCCGGCCGCCCTCTGCAGTATGTTGGTGTAGACGTTGACGGACTGCACCCGCTCCCGCTTGATCGAGCGCTCGCTCTTGAAGACCACCCCGCGGCGGATGTGCACGTAGCCGGGCTCATGGCGGTACCAGAAGAAGGCCCAGCTCAGGCTGTTGAAGACCGATGATATCAGGAGCAGGACCAGGAAGGTCGCCGAGAACTGGACCGCGAACTGGGCGAGGGAGACGCCCAAAGAGCTTATGGAGAACACGAAGGCCAGGCCGATGAAGGCGGGCGCGCTGCGGCTGGCCTCGATGACCATCATCATCGGGTGCTGACGTCTGTACTCAGACATCTTCATCACTGACCCCGGCCAGGGCGGATATCTCCCCTCTGAGCTCCTCCGCCCTGCCCTGGGGCAGAGCGGGTATGGGGAAGCGGCTGGCGGCGGTGTTCACATACAGCGTGGCCAGTCCGAAATAGCGCATCAGCGGTCCGTGCTCGGTGTCCACATGCTGCACCCTCACCATGGGGATTAGGTGCCTCCTTATTATGAATATGCCGTGCTGGATCTCCATCTCCTTCTCGCGGACCTCATAACGCCAGAAGCGCATGCGCAGCCATGGGGCGATGGCCATCCCCCACGGGCCGTAGACGAGCGCCAATGCCAGCACCGCCGTACCCGCCAAGGAGGGGAGGTTGACGAGGCCGACCGCGAAGCGGTCGAACGCGAGCGCCAGCGGCAGCAGTATGGCGAAATTGATCGCCCCCGTGATGGTCCAGACCTTCCACGCCCTCGGGTCGATCCTCTCTTTGGGCTCGTTCTCCAGCCTCAGTTTCTCCCGCAGACGGTCCAAAGTTCCCTGAGTCAAATAACGCACGCTCCTTGCGGCCGGATTGAATCACCGAAGTATTAGTAATAGTTTTACAAGCTCCAGGAAGACAGGGTATAAAACTCGACATGATATATCCCGGTGCATGAGGGGCATGAAAGCGGTTATCGTTTACCAGACGACCCATGGCAACAACCGGGAGATCGCCAGGCACCTGGGGAGGGCCCTCCGCGCCATCGGGCACGAGGCCGAATGCCACAATGTCCATGACATACTGCCGGAGGAGGCCAAAGGCGCCGACCTCTACATCTTCAGCTCCCCCACGCACATCGGGAGGCCCCCACGCAAGATACGCTCCTTCCTCAAATCGCTGGCCAGGGTGCAGCGGGACGGGGACTACGCGCTCGTGGCGACGAGGATGCCCGACGGGAAGGATGACCGCCCGCTCCGGACCACGGAGATGATGAAGAGGGCCCTGTCCAAAGGACAGCTGCGGCACCGCGGCTCTCTGGAGATCGGCTGCATGGGGTTGAGCGGGCCCCTGGAGGAAGGGTGGGAGAAGAAGCTTGAGTCTTTCCTCGCATCAGTTCTCGCCGGTATCGACTGATTCCGCATCGGCCACAAGCGGGGACCCCCAGCGGTCTGCGAAGAAATTCTCCCTCCAAGGCTTGCGGGCGGGCCTCTCCCTCTCCGCAAGCAGCTGCTTCTCCGAGAGCATCGAACTGTCGCTCCCTGGCCGGCCGCAGACGACCAGGGTTATGAGGATGTGCTCCCCGGGTATGGAGAGGGCCTCCTTGGCCTTGAGAGGGTCGTAGCCGGCTATGGGATGGGCGATGATGCCCATGCCGGTCGCCGCCAGCATCATCTCCCCCACCGCCAGGCCGCAGTCGAAAAGGTGGTAGTCGCGGCGGTCGGAGAGCAGGCAGTCGTCATCGTCGCGGGAGCAAACCGCGATGATCAGCGGAGATGCCTTCGCCCATCCGTTGCCGCGGGGAAGGCATTCCTTCAAGCTCGCCAAGGCTTCGTCGCCGCGCACCGCGATCGCATTCCAGGGCTGATTATTGTTGCAAGAGGGGGACAGCCTCATCGCCTCCAACATGGCCATGAGCTCATCCTCTCTTATCGCCTCGGAGGAGAGGGCCCTCCTCGCCCTCCGGGCCCCCACCGCCTCCCTGACCGGCATGTCGGACATGCCCGGATAAGCCTCTAAGAGGGATAAACAATTATCCACGGCCGGCGGCATCAGGCATTGACGGCCAAGAATTGGATCATGTAAGATATCGAGCCGGTCGCCACCGCCATCACGAACAGCGCGCCCACCAGAAGGGCCAGGATCTTCCTTCTTCTCTCGTCGCTCACGGTCCCACCTGGAAAAAATTGGGTCCGCCCGGGGGGCCCGGGCGGTTTGTTGTTTAACCTTCAGTCCATCGACTGAAGGAAGTCGTCGATGGGCATGGCCTGCATCGTGGCCGTCTGCAGGGTCCCGCGGGAGCCCATCTCCACCAGCACCTTGGCTATGACCTTCTCGTCCGGGGCCTCAAGGATGTTGAGGAAGTCGTACCTCCCCAACAGGGCGTACTGGTGCACCACCTTGGCGCCCATGGCCTCGATCTCCTTGTTGACCTCCTTCAACCTCTCGGGGTTGGACTTCAGGGTCTTCCTGCCATCGCTGGTCAGCCTGGATAGCACCACATACACTGGCATTCGTTCCACCTCCATCTTAGATTTGGAGCTGGGATGTTATAATGATTTCGACCCGCTCACTCAGGCTCCTCGTAGCAGGTGAGCATTTGGTGGAACTTCTCCTTCACCTTCTCAGGGTCCTCGTTCCGCGGCAGGAACCAGAGCGGGAGATTGCATATCCTGCAATCGCCGTCGGTGCATATCAGCTCGTCGGAGAGGCCGCAATGCCTGACATCACGGCGGAAGGCGTGGTAGGCGTTCATCATGCAGTCGACCATGCTAGCCTAAAGGTCATAGGGAATAGAAAAGTTTACGCGCCTCCGGGAGCGGCGCCGCCATGGGCTCAATCATATTATACCTGAAATGCCGATTTGCATTCCAGTCCATGGGCGATGCGGCCGTTGGCGGCCGCTTCGCGGAGCAGGAGAGTGGGAGATTGAGACAGGACAGGAACAGAGCGCCGCGTGAGTTCCATAAGGCGACCTGCGCGGACTGCGGTGAGGAGTGCGAGGTCCCCTTCAAACCGGCGCAGGACAGGCCGGTGTACTGCCGCGAGTGCTACAAGATCCACGCCCCGCCCCGCAAGGAACGTTTCTGAGCGGGCAGGGCGGAGAAACCCCTTATCGGTATTTTCCAGCGCATCGTATAAAAGATTTGGCCACCCGATAAGCCAGTCGCTACTAAGATTTAATATACTAGAACGATGACTTCCCCACTGGACCGTGCAACGGAACACTAAGCCTGGTCATATCCCTAAGAACAAGACGTTAGTTAAGTTGGGCGTAGGGAGTACGGTGTACGGTCTTATAGGAAAAGGAGTTGAGAAAGGATGTCTTTTGACAGGGATAGACCACCCAGGGAATTCCACAAGGCGACATGCTCTGATTGCAATCAGGAATGCGAAGTCCCCTTCAAGCCTACCCAGGGCAGGCCAGTCTATTGCAGGGACTGCTACAAGAAGCACGCACCCCCGCGACGCGACAGGTTCTGAGTGAGCGCGCGCCGAAGGCGCGATGAACGACCAAACACTTTATTTATTCTTTACTTATTGAATTCCTGCCTTGATGCTGGCATCCCCGGATCCCGGCCTTCCGCCTGTTCGGGAAGGATTCAGCACGACCTGCTGGAGACCTTGTCCAGCCAGCAGTCGCAGTCCCGCATGTCGCTGAGCAGGTTGTAGCGCAGGGAGCTGAACAGGCCGCGGTCCTTAAGGTCGCGGCGGGCCTCGTGCAGATCCACCAGGTTCCGGGCCCATACCCCCATCAGCAGCTGCCGGGGATGCTCCACGAATGCGCCCAGGCCCACCACGGGCGGCATGTGCCAACGGCGGATATCGTTGACCGCGTCCATGGCGGCCCTCCCATCGGCCAGCTGCCCGTTGATGATCGCCAGGTGGTCGCCGCTGGCTAGCGGCGACCAGTCCAGCCTCATCCATATGAGCTCTTCCTGACGCATCCTGTCCAGCCTCCTCCTCAAGGCTTTGCCGCCCATCCCGGTGAGGTCCGCAACCTCCTGCATGGGACGCCGGCAGTCCTCCTGCAGGGCGGCGATGATGGAATGGTCCTCCGGTTCAAGCTTTGCCGAGGGGCGGGGAGGGTGCATGGAGTCGGTGAAAGCGTCCTCGATGCCTGCGGCGGCGATCAGCTCCTTCTTGACGTCCTCGATTAGCTCCCCGGGGCGGGCGATCGCCCCCATATGGATGATGTCACCGGAGACGATGTGGACCGAGTGCACCCTCTCGTCGGACACCAGCGAGGCCAGGGTCTCCTCCTCCTGCGACGGGTCGAAGCGACCTATGATCATGCATACCGGGCAGCCGTAGGCCCATGGCGAGGGGGAGGCGGTGAATCTCCTGAATACCCCCTCGTCAACGAGCGACCTGAACCTTTTGTGCACAGCTGTGACCGACAGGCCCAAGGCCTTGGAGAGGTCCCTGAACGTGGCGCGGGGCTCCATGGACAGCTCTATCGTCATCCTGATGTCGGCCTCGTCCATCCGATTCACATGTCCATGGCCGGATATATCTCTATCTGATGGCCTAGGGTGGCTGTGAAAGATTAATCTAGAGGGTCGTCTCTGCTGGCGCCATGGAAGAAGGCAACGGCTCGCCATACTCCAATCCCCAGGGGGAGGAGGGGAGGAGGGCCATGGAGAGCATGAACGAGCATCATCTCCCTCTTACCGAATGGGCGCTCGGCGAACTGGACGGGATCGTTCCCGATAGGGTGCTGGATGTCGGCTGCGGCGGAGGGCTGGCCCTGTCCATGGCCTCCCGCTTATGGCCCAGGAGCGTTCTCCACGGCGTTGACATCTCCGCCGATGCCTTGGCCTACTGCGCCGAGCAGAACCGTGACCTGATGGAGAGCGGCAGGCTGGAGCTCGTCCAGGCCTCAGCGGACGCATTGCCGTTCGACAGCGGCAGCTTTGACCTGGTGCTATCGTTCGAGAGCTACTTCTTCTGGAAGGACGTGGGGGCAGGGATAGAGGAGATGGCGAGGGTCACCGCCCCCGGAGGGACGATGATGATCGTCTCCGAATCATATCCCCATCCTGATTTCTCCGCCCGCAACGATGAGAACAGCAGGATCCACGGCCTTACGCTCATGGAACCGGATGATATTGCGGACCTGATAGCGCTGGAGGGCTTCGAGACCGATGTCCGTCTGGTGGAGGGGCGCAATTGGATGGCCGTCCTCGGGGACAGGATGGGCGGCGTCTGATCGATTACGGTGGCAACTGTAATTACACCTTAGGCCCATAGGGCTATGCATGAGCGAAGTCGGTAGAAGGCACCTGCTGCTGGTGAGCGCCGCCGCCATGAGCAATTTCCTCATCGCCTTCGACATCAACATGGTGAACATCGCCCTGCCCACCATCGCCTCCCATTTCGATCTCGACCTGGGCACCGCCGCTTGGCTGGTCATAGTGCATGGGATAGTGCTCTGCAGCCTGCTGCTCCCTTTCGGGAGGGCGGGCGATGTCATCGGCCACCGCCGCCTTTTCATCACGGGCATGGCGCTCTTCGCCGCCGCCAACCTCGCCGTGGGCCTGGGCTATATGCTGGACTCCTTCCTGGCGGTGGTTATGCTGCGCTCCTTCTCCGCCGTGGGAGCGGCCATGATGCTTTCGGTGAACTTCGCCATAATGTCCGTCAACCTCCCTGCCGGGATGAGGGGCCGCGGCCTCGGCTGGTCGGCGGTCTTCGGGTCGATGGGTTTCATGACCGGCCCCATCGTGTCAGGCGTGATGCTCAGCTTCCTCCCTTGGAGCTCTTTGTTCTTCCTCCTCTTCGCCATCGCCGTGCCCGGGTCGCTGCTGGCCTTCAGGCACATACCCCGAAGCGGCGGGTCGGGCAGGGCCGCCGACCTGCCGCAGACCGCGGCGTTCTTCGCTGTGATCCTCTTCTCGGTGCTGGCCATCAACCGCGGGCTGATCGACGGCCTTACCCTGGGGGTGTCCCTGTCCGCCCTGGGGGCGCTCGCCGCCGCGGCGGTGGTGGTGCGGAGGCAGAGGACGGCAGAGCGGCCGCTGCTGGAGCCGACGGTGATATTCAATTCCCGGGTCATGCGCTCCCTGTTCTCGATGTCCTTCCTCTACATGTGCTACTCGGGGTCCATGGTTGTGCTCCCCTTCTACCTCCAGGACGTCAGAGGCCTCGACACCGCCTCGATGGGCATGATGTTCCTCATTCCGGCGGTGCTCATCACATTCCTGGGACCGGCCACGGGAAGGGCATCGGATTACCGCGGGTCCTACGGCCTCACGCTGGGCGCCGCCATCGCGATGGTCGCCGCCATGCTCCTCTTCCTCAGCCTGGGAAGGCTGGACATGATGATCATAGCCCTGGCGGGCCTGATATTGATGGGCGTCAGCTATGGAGGCTTCAACGCCCCCAACAACCGTCGTGTCTTCAGCTCCGTGCCGGTGGAGAACCTCGGCACCGCGTCCGGCACCCACCAGACGATGAGGCACACCGGCAACGTCCTGGGCGCGGCCACCATGCCCGCGGTCTACCAGTTCGTGGTGGGCCCGTCGCTGGACCCGGCGGTCATGCTCGATGGCTTCCAGGCCGCTTTCCAGCTGGGCCTGGTGTTCGCGATCGCGGCCATGGCCATCACCGCCACCATATCCCGCCAGTACCGCTCCTGTGAGCTTGACGGGTGATGGAAGTTATTTAGCGGGGGCGATGTATTGAGTGGCATGTCCGAGCAGAGGCGCAGGCACATGCTGGTGGTCATCACCGCCGCGGTGAGCATTTTCCTGCTCTCCTTCGACGTCAACATGGTGAACATCGCCCTGCCCACCATAACCGCCCACTATTCGCTGGACATAGCCACCTCCGCCTGGCTGGTGATCATATACGCGGTGGTGCTCTGCAGCCTGCTGCTCCCCTTCGGGAAGGCGGGGGACGTCATCGGCCACCGCCGCCTGTTCATCGCCGGTCTGGCGCTCTTCTCTGTCGCCAATCTGGGGGCCGGACTCAGCTACCATCTCGACTCCTTCCTCGCCCTGGTGGTGCTGCGGGGAGTGGCCGCCCTGGGGACGGCCATGATGGTCTCGGTCAATTTCGCAATAGTGTCCATCAACCTGCCGGAGGAGGTCAGGGGCAGAGGCCTGGGCATTTTCACGGTCCTCGGAGCTGTTGGGTTCATGACCGGGCCCCTGGCCTCCGGCCTGCTGATAACATTGCTCCAGTGGAACTGGATCTTCTATACCAACGCCGCCATAGCCGCCGTCGGCCTGGCGGCGGCCGTGCTCTTCATACCCAGGAGCGGAGGTGAAGGCGTCGCCGCCGATGTGGTGCAGACGGCGGCCCTGTTCATCGGGCTTCTTTGCTTCGTGATAACGGTGAACAGGTCTCTGGTCGAGGGCCTCTCCCCCGTGGTGATGCTGACTGCCACGGGTGCCCTGGCGGCGGCTGCCATCGTCCTTCGGCGCCAGGCTCATGCCACAACCCCCTTGCTGGAGAGGTCGGTCGTACGAGACCCTGTGGTGATGGTCCCCATCGTCTGCATGGCGTTCGTCTACATGGCTTACTCGGGTGCCATGGTCCTGCTGCCGTTCTACCTCGAGTACATACTCGGACTCACCCCCGCCGCCATGGGCCTGCTATTCGTGCTGCCCGCGTTCATAATAATGGCCATCGGCCCCCTCTCGGGCTCCTTCGCCGACCGCCGAGGCTCCTATACCATATCATTGGCGGGAACCGGGATGATGGTCGTTTCGATGGCGGTCTTCGCCTCGATGGGGAGGATGGACGGGCTGCTGCTCGCCTCCCTGGGACTGGCGGCGATGGGGGCCGGCCACGGCCTGTTCAACCCCCCCAACAACCGCCGCATCTTCTGCGCCGTGCCCATAGAGCACATCGGCACCGCCTCAGGTATGCACCAGATGCTGCGTCAGGTCGGCATGGTGCTCGGGGCGGCGACCATGCCGGCGCTCTACCAGATGGTGGCCGGGCCCGCCCCGGCGGCGCCCATGATGCTGGATGGGTTCCAGGCGGGCTTCGCCCTCGGAGCGGTCTTCGCGTTGGCCGCCGTCGCATTGGCGTTGCTTACTCGGAATGAATGCCGGATAGGCCGGTAAAAAAAGGAAAGGGTAAGTGGTTTGTTATCGGCTCAGAGCTCGCGGCTCTTGAACTTGAGCATGGCTATGACCGAGGTCACAGCAGCCCACGCCGCCAGCACGGCAGCCGAGGTGTTCACTTCCGCGTAGAAGATGTCGCCGAAACCAGGCATGGGAACGACATCCCCGGCCTGACCGGTGACGACGTAGAACATGGTCTCCCCCGCCTGGGTGATGCTGAACCAGGGATCGATGCTGGCGAACATCAGCACCGAGTCTATGATCGGGAACACCAGAAGCAGAGTGGCGAACACCAGGATGGCGGCGGTGGTGGAGCGGCCCATGAAGGCGCTGAGCATGAACCCGAACCCGGTGGCCGCGAGAACGTAGAGCAGGGCGATCCCGAGCGAGGTGTATGCTTCGCTGAGGATCTCACCCGTAACCGCCAGGGAGATGATGTAGACCACCAGGTAGAATATGCTTATCATCAGCGCTGAGACCGCGAAACTGGCCATGAACTTCCCGGCGAAGAGCGCCTCGCGCTTCATCGGCTGAGGGAAGATCAGGAACCCCGTCCGGTGGTCGAACTCGCTGGCCAGCGAATCGGCGGAGAACAGGGTCGCCGCGATGATGACCAGCACGCTTCCGAACGAGAGATAGAGCACCATGAAGTCGCGCGGGTCGGACGGCAGGTCGGTGCCGAGCAGGTATGGAGCGGCAGTCAGCAGGGCCAGTATCAGGCCGGTCAGCAGCAGGAATACCAGGAGCTTCCTGCCCCTTAGGTATTTCAGTACCTCGTAGCGTGCGGCGGTGACGGCCTGGGAGAAGTCGCTTGGAAGTTGTGTTACCATCCTTCTCACCTCGAGTCCTGCACCAGCTCCAGGTAGAGCTTCTCCAGGCTGCTGCCGCTGCTGGAGACGTTGTACACTCCCAACCCCAAGGGTATGAGCCTCTGCAGGAACTCCGCCTGCTCAGCGTCGCCGCCGGTCAGGTTGACCTGCAGCTGATGGGGGGTTATCCTCTGCACCTTGTTGACCATCTCGAAATCCGATATGGCCTCCAGGTCCTGGTCGCTGATGTCCTTTGACGTGTGGACCTCGATGCGCCTCATGCCGTTGTCGGAGAGGAGCTGTTCGACGTCGCCTTCAGCGATGATCCTGCCCCTCTCGATTATGGCCACATGGTCGCAGAGGACGGAGACCTCGTACATCATGTGGGAGCTCATGAAAATGGTCAGACCGCTGGTGTTGAGATTGCTGAGGATCTCCCTCATCTCCACCATTCCGCGGGGGTCGAGGCCGGAGGTGGGCTCGTCCAGTATCACTATCTCCGGATCCATTAGCAGCGACTGGCCTAGGGCTATCCGCTGCTTCATGCCTTTGGAGAACTCGCCTATCCTCTTGTCCTGCCACTCGTTCATCTTGAGCATCTCGAAGAGCTCCTGCCCTTTGGCATCGATGCTCTCCTTTGTCATCCCGTTTATCTCTCCGATGTAGCGGAACGTCTCCTTCGGTGTCAGGAACGGATAGAACTCCGGCGTCTCCACCACAACGCCAACGTTGTGGAGGGCGTTCTTGAAGTCCTTGGTGACGTCGATGCCATTCAGATAGGCGGAGCCTGACGTCGCCTTGGTCAGGTTGGTGAGGATCTTCAAGGTGGTGCTCTTGCCGGCGCCGTTGGGCCCCAGGAAGCCGGTGAAGCTGTTCTTCTTCACCCGCATGTCCACGGAGTCGACGGCGGTCAGGTCGCCATACACCTTGGTGAGACCCTCCAATACTATGGGGTCAGTCATTGATATGCACCTTCCTGTTCGTAATTGGAATTGGTATAAAAAGGCATGTTAACCCTTTGTAATAAAAAATGATACTTAACGACATCGTCCTTGAGCTCGACCACGCCATCGGTTGGAGCCTTCGGCGGCCCTGACATGCACCGCCCAATTTCCTGCTCATATCTCCTTGCTCTTGAACCTGAGTAGCGCCAGACCAGCGGTGGCGATGGTCCAGGCTGCCATGACGGCCGCTGACCTATAGGTCTCAGGATTATAATCGACCGTCCCGAACCCCATGAATATCTGCCAAGGGCCGGCGATGCTGTGGAAGACCGCCTCGCCCGCGTAATGGATGCTGAACCATGGTTCGATGTCGGCCATGAACAGTACGGTCTCGGCGATGGGGAATATCAGCATCAGCAGCGCGAACAGCAGGATGGCGGCCGTTGCTCCCCGCGAGAGGAATGCGCTCAACATGAATCCGAAACCGGTCGCCGCCAGCACGTAGAGCGCGGCCAGTCCCAAGGAGGTGTACAGCTCGCTGTATACCGAACCGGTGACCAGATAGGATAGCAGCAGCACCGCCGCATAATAGGCCAGCACCATGACCAGGGACATAAGGAAACTGGCGAGGAACTTTCCGACGAACAGCGACCCCCTCTTCATGGGCTGAGGGAACATCAGCAGCCCGGTGCGGTGCTCGAACTCGGTCGAGAGCGAGTCGGAGCCGAAAAGGGTCACGATGACTATGATCAGTATGGTGGCGAACATGATGTAGAACTCGGCGAACGGCCGCGGTTCGGACGGCAGCTCCTGACCGAGCAGATAGGGGGCAGCGGTGAGAAGAGCCAGGACTAGTATTATGAATGCCCCCAGGATCAGGATCTTCTTCCCTCTGATATATTTCAGGATCTCGAAACGGGCGGCCACCTTGGCCTGCTGTAGGTCGCTGGGCAATGCTCCTGCCATGTCTCTCACCTTGGGCCGGGGGGCAGTCTCGAAGGGTCAGCTTCCCGTCGGGGCTCCAGTCCCATCGCCTTCCGCCATAACTGGAGTATCCGTCTTAAAACCTTTACGCCGCTGGAACGTTGGGCGCGCAAAGGATATCAACCGAGGTCGTCATGGAGCATTGTGGAACGTAAAGAGATGGGGCTCGGGAAGGCGGCGGTGGCCGCCTTCGCCTTAGGGGCGTTGACGGTGCTCCCCGCCCTCGTTCTGGGGTTGAGCGTTCAAGGCTCCATATCATCCTTGGCCAACACCCTGGTGGCCGCCCCGGCGATAGAGGAGATGGTCAAGGCCTTGGCGCTGCTCCTCATGATCCGCTTCATCAGAAACGTGAGGAGAGGGGCCATTCTGGGCGTGTCCGCCGGCGCTGGTTTCGGCACGGTGGAGAACCTCGGTTACTTCATCGCTTCGGGGGACGCTGGCCTCCTGCTTCTGCGCAGCTTCACCACTCTGCCGCTGCATGCGGCCGCCACCGGGGTGCTGGGATGGGGGATGGGCACGCGCAATGGAGGAGTGGCCGCCGTCTGCCTGCTGGCCGCTATCGCCCTGCACATGGCCTTCAACGCCCTGGCGGTGAGCGTGGTCCTTTGGGGCGAATGGACCTCATTGCCTTCTCTGCTGCTGCGCATCGCCGTGCCCGCGGCGACGCTGGCCCTGCTGGCGCGCCACGCGGGGCGTTGATTCATCGGCCGGGCCGATTGCCGTCCTTGGCCCTGACCTCCTTCTCCATCAGCATGGTCGCCCCCGTTCTTCCGAACAGGGCCATGATCAGTCCGATAGCCAGAAGGAAGGCCCCGGCCCATAAGTGGTCGTAGAACACGATCAAGGACAGCCCCACTATCGCCAATCCCAGACCGTAGAACAGAAAGCGACGCAGCACTCCCTCGTTGAGCTCCATGCCCTGTGATTGCTGCGCAACTATCTAACCGTTGCCGAAGGCTGTATGGAAGATATTATAATCGCCCAGGATTTTACTACTCTCGATGGCTGCGCTGCTGGACATGCTTGGTGAGGAAGGCAAGAGGGATCTCATCAAGCTAGCGGGCATATCCGTGACGCTGCTGTTCGCCGTCGGCGTCCAGATAATATTCTTCTCCCAGGGTTTGGAGGCCTATCCCCAGGCATACCTCAGCCTGTTCTACATCCCCATGATCCTGGCCTCGTACTACATGCCGAAATACGGGCCTTTCCAAGCGCTGCTGATCGGCACCATCCCTTTCGTTGTGGCCTACGGCCTGTACAGCCCGGGAATCGAATATGCCATCTACCTGCTGGTGTGGCTCATACTCTTCGTCATCATCGGATGGATGATCGCCTATCTGGTCATAAACAGCGAGAAGACCCGCGAGAAGCTGCAGGAGGCGTCCCAGGAGCTCAAGGAGAACAAGGACCTGCTGGACACCGCCCTGTGGGGTGCAGGGCTGGGGGTATGGGAGCACGATTACCGTGACGGCAGCGACACAGTGGACGCCCGCTGGCGTTCGCTCATCGGTTACGGCCCCAAGGACGACCTCCCCAGCGATGTGTTCTCCGCCCATGTCCATCCCGAGTTCCAGCAGCAGTACCAGAACCTGGAGAGGCAGCTCCGCGGCGGCGAACTGGACAACGGCAAGCTGGAGCTCAAGCTACACCGCAAGAGCGGCGAGGAGATGTGGGCGCGCATCTACATGACGGTTAACCGGGACCAGGACGGCCAGGTCATCAGGCTGGTGGGGGTGCTGGAGGACATAACATCCAGCATCGTGCAGCAGATGGCGGTGGTCTCCGCCAATGAGAAGCTGAACATACTCTCGAGCATCACCAGGCATGACATCCTGAACGAGATAACCGCCGCCCAGGGCTACCTCGGCCTCCTGGACCTCGACGGCTACATACTCCCCGACACCAAGTCATACGATTACCTGAAGAAGGTCAACGACTCCATAGACAACATCGTGCGGCAGATGGAGTTCACCCGCCTGTACCAGGACATCGGCGCCAAGGCACCGGAGTGGCACAACATACCGGATAAGATCAAGAAAATGGCGGTGAGGCCGGAGTTCCAATCCTTGGATGTCAAGGTGGACTGCCCGGTCGAGGTCCTCGCCGACCCGCTGTTCATGAACGTGTTCTACAATCTTCTGGAGAACACCGTCCGCCACGGCGGCGACGCCAGGACCGTGAAGGTCACCTACGGCCATGGCCAGGCCGAGGGGGTCATCGTCTACCAGGATGACGGCGTGGGCATCCCTGACTCCGCCAAGGAGCGCATATTCGAGCGCGGCTACGGCAAAGGCACGGGTTACGGCCTCTTCGTGATCAAGGAGATACTGGACCTCACCGACATAAAAATCAAGGAGGTGGGCGTCGAAGGGAAGGGCGCCCGTTTCGAGATCGCGGTGCCATTGGCTAACATCAGGCGGCTCTGAGCCCTTGCGGGTCCGCGGTGAAAAGGGTTTGTGGGGGCCTCAGGCCAGTTTTGTTCCGGCCTCAGGGCTGGCGCTCTCGTTCCATACCCCGGAGGGTTTGAAGGTCCATACTCCATGGGCCTTGAGGTTCATTTTGGCCAGCTCCTCGTTCATCATGTCGACGATCTCGCCCTCGGAAAGGTATCCGGGGTCCTCGGTGCTGATGAGATAGGCCTCCATCCCCTTTACGACGGTGATCGCCGCCTTCTTGGTCGCGTTGAGGTTGGCGCTGGTGGTCTTCATCAGCACCTCGCCGGCCACGATCATGTCGGGGGATGGAGACATGAGGCTCCCCACCACGATGGCGTGGGGCATGCCATCCTCGGACACCGTTGCCAGCACCTTGACGGCCTCGGGGTCGTTCAGCAAAGCCCTCACGTTCTCAGGTAATGCAGTCATTTTACCACCGGGGAAAAATTGGGCGGGAGGCCTATTTAAAATTTTATAATATGATTCAATAATAATATATTACATTGTCCTTTAAAGGACGGACTTCGCACTTTTATCCCAATAATCACTGCTGGGACGGTTTGCGGTTCATGTACAGGGTGAGGGCCACGGCGAACACTATCGCAATCGCTATCGGTATCGTATCGACAAGCTCCAGACTCATTTCGTCAGCCTCCTCCACCGTTATGGGTACTGACTATTTATTCGTGACGCTGGTCACTCGTCTATCTCGCGCAGATGCTGCACCACCATCGCCACCCTGCCCTCTTTGTCCTCCAGGGGCGTGCTGGTGCATTCGTAGTACTTGCCGGTCTTGGGTATGTACTTGTTGAACTTCAGGACCGATGTCTGCTTGGCCGATGAGGGGGTCTCGCAGTCCTCGCAGGGGGAGTTCCTCCCCATCAGGGAGTAGCAGCTCTTCCCCAGGACCTCGTCCA
Organism: Methanomassiliicoccaceae archaeon; assembly: GCA_003550345.1. Lineage (GTDB taxonomy): Archaea > Thermoplasmatota > Thermoplasmata > Methanomassiliicoccales > Methanomethylophilaceae > PWHV01. The sequence goes on along the minus strand of PUJZ01000030.1, from coordinate 25,519 downwards.
ACTGCTTGCCGCAGGCCTTCAGGCCAGCCTGGTTCATCCATACCACCGTGTGCTCGGAGTCGTGGATCAGAATGATGTCCTCTATCACGTCCATGATTATGTTCAGCAGAGCCTCGCAATAGTCGGACAGCGTCTCGTTCCCCATGTCCTCGCACCTCGCTGATAAGATTCGTAAGCTCCCTATTTATAACTAATCGGCAATCGTTCTGGCACGCCGCCGCCGTTCTCAGCCCAGCGAGCCGCTCGGTCAGCTATAAATACCCTGATTAACGATTGCAACGGCGATGAGAAGGAGCGCGGGGGAGAGGTTGGAGACCTTCATGGCGATGGTGGGGCTTTTCCTGATGGTCGTAGGTTTCCTCGGAGCGCTCCTTCTGATGTTCGTGGGCATCTTCGTGGAGCTGTTCCGCGGTGACGTGGTCCTGTCAGGGCAGAACCTGCTCCTCCTGCTGGGATTCGTCTTCGGCGGGATGGCCTTGGCCGGCATGTCCATCTTCATGATCCAGTTCGTGATGTCAAAGCTGAGGTTGCGCCGGCCGCCCCCCGCGGACTCGGAATGAGGCAACGCCGGAAATATATAGCCCTATAGCCGTGCCCTGGACGATGGGGCTGTTGAGACCTCGGGACATCGCCCCCGAGCCGATGGAAGAGAGGATAGAACTGGACCGGGTCCTGATCAGGACGTTCTATGTCGTGCTGCCGTTGGCCCTCCTTTTCACTTTGGTCTACTTGGCCCTCGGATTCAGGAGCCTTGGCATGACCTCCTTCCTCAATCTGCTCGTTGACGTGTTGATGGTCTACTTCTTCGTCCTCGGCATCCTCCTCTACGTGAAAAGGTTCGACCGGGGATACATAAGGAACATCAGCCTCTGGCTGATCGTGGCCGCCCTGGTGTTATTGGCGTCCGTGGGGGCGGTGCTGCTGATGGGGATGGGCATAGACCTCCACTACAATCTGCAGCCGGAGATCACCGGGGAGCACTTGCTGCTCGACCTGCTGATGTCCTTCGTGATGATACTGGCCACCTTCATCCTGGCCTTCATGATAGCCTTCGGGGTCATCGGGGTGGCCTGCGCCCTGCTGCGGCGCGACATACCCCGGCTGCTGGCTTACGTGGGGAGGATGGACACGCAGGACCGATCGCGGAGGAACAGGATGGCCATGGGCACCTTCTCGATCCCCTCCATAATAGACATCCACCGGGTGGAGGTCGGCCCCGTGCCTGAAAGGCAGAACTTCCCCTATGACAAGCTGAAACAGAACTTCCTCTTCATCATGTACTTCGCGGTGCTCATACCCTCATACGTGCTGCTCAACCCGCTTTTCCTGAACCAGACCGAGACCGTCGACCTGGTGTCCTTGGCGATAGGGGCGTCGCTGTTCATACCGGTGGCAATATTCCCGTTCTCCGTCGTCATAGACGTCAACGCCCGGGCGGTCAACCCCTGCCGCGACTTCCATCTCGGTAAGGGGTTCAAGAAGACCATCATGGGATTCCTGGGCTGGGGGACCGTGGTACTGCTCTTGGTACTTGCTCTGCAGATAACCACGCTCATGGAGATCGCCTCGATGTACTTCCTCTACCTGCTCATAGCCGTCTGCGTCGCCATGATCTACATCTTCATCTACTACAACTACTTCCAGAACGACCTCGTGAACGACATCGTGGAGAGGTTCGAGGGGCTCAACGGCGACTGATGTCCAGGCGCGACGACCAGTCGCCGTCAGCCAGCTCCTCGCAACCGTGCCAGGGGCCGAGGTGCACGAACAGCTTCACCTCCATCTCCTCTTCATCGGTGATCGCGGTCGCCGGCTCCAGCGCATATCCGGCGGCCTCCTCCATCGAACGCACGGCCTCGGCCGTGCGGGGCGGCAGCAGATACAGCTCCGCAGCGATGGAGCTCCCCCGGCGCGGCACCGCGCGGGGGAACCGCTCTCCAGCCTGACTTCGACAGTTTGCATCCCTAGTCATTATTCTGGGTAGTGTTTTTTGGAACGAGCTATAGGAAGAAATAATGTGTCCTGAGAGTTATTTGTATTTGTGACAACACAAACTAAACTCAGGACGAATCTAGTAGAGACGAACGACAATAAGTCAATTCCGATTGGAACGATTGCTGCGGTGCTGCATTTCATGCGCAAGCTGGAGCTTGACTCCTTGTTCCCGAAGTTCAAGGGACGGGGCAGCGAGCTCTCCGCGCTCGCTGCCGCGTTGATCTGCTACCGCTTGACGGAGAACTTCTCCATCGAAGGATGCGGACGATGGTTGAAGTCCGCGGAGGTGCGGCATGAGCTGGGCATCAAGGGAAAAGTGAGCTCGCGGACCTTGAACCGTGCTGTGGAGATCATCGGCGACAACATGACCGAGATACTGCAAGCTGTGCGTGAGCGATTGTTCTCCATGTACTCTTTGGAACATACGGACGTGAACATCGACACCACGTCCGTAGCGGTCTACGGACGGAAGAGCCCATTAGGCGCCCACGGCTTCCCCCGTGGGCACCTTGCCCACCTGGAGCAGGTGAACTTCGGCGTAGCGGAGCTCAGATATCCGATAAACCTGCCCATCGACCTGACGGTGGACAAGGGCAACACCGCCGACCCCATCCAGTTCCTGAACATCATTGAGAACGTCGTCGACCACATGCGTCCCGACTCCACGTTCGTCTTCGACGCCGGCGGTGATTCGAAGAAGAACTTGGACAGGATCGCCGACCACGGCATGCGCCATATCACCAGGAAGAAGATGAACAAGAGCGACGACAGACGTATCGCCGAACTCAAGTGGGATGAGATTGAGATCGTGGATGAGGCTCGAGGGCTGTGCTGTGTGAAGCACACTTACGAATCCTCAGGACGAACGGTGTACCTGTTCTTCTCTCGCGCACTTTACGAGATGAAGATGGCGTCCGTGGAGGGGCGCGCACGCCGCTGCGTGCGCGACGCCAAGGACGCCGTTCTGTACTCGAAGAAGGGAAAACTGCGGATATCCAAGACCGTGGTCAAGAAATTCAATCCCCTCCTCTCGGTGAGCATCTACGTGCAACAAGCGTTCTTCGACGGCGAGGATGCGATGTTCGAGTACGCGAAGGAGAAGATCATGAACCACCGGGAGGGATTTTTTAAGATTGAATCGTCGACGGATTTGACAGCAACCGAGGTGTACGACATCTATCGGAGAAAGGACACCGTGGAGAAGCTCATCGAGTCCCTCAAGAACCACATAAACATCAAGCCCCTCAGGGTATGGTCAGACAGCTCCATACGCGGTGTGCTGCTGCTCGGTTTCCTAGCTCAACTCATAGTCTCCATGATCCGCTTCGAGAACCCTTCGCTGCGGAAGAAATCAACAAGATTCGTCATCCGTTCTCTAGAAAATCTGACAGTTTCGCACATTTTCGACTCGACGGGGCGTTCAAAGCGGCTGTTCTCCAACTTTGAACCCCTCAATACCGCGATTCTGCGGGAGATCCTGATAGAACCGGGGGTGAACGGGGCCTAAAAGGCCCCGTTCCTCGGACAAATAGTCGTGATTCATTGTCGCTATCTTAGCGAACGCCAACTGTCGAGATTTCCTAGAACGCAATATTCACAAGTTCAAACTGTCGAAGTCAGGCTCCAGGGCAGACGACCAGCGCGTAGCCGGGCACCCTCGCCTCGCCCATATGCTGACATTCGTCTATGCGGTAGGCGCGGTGCAGGGCTCCGCCGCGGCGCAGGGTCCCGTACAAGGCGTGCGGGACGCTCATCCTCTCAGGTCCTGCAGGGGATAGCGGTAGCCGCCGGGGAGCTCCCCGGACGACTCGTACGCCTTCAGGTACTGTCCACAGTTGCTGCCGATGAGGTTCTCCTCGGCCTCGCCTATGCTGAGGATCACATCGTATCCCGCCTGGCCCAGGCTCTCCGCCAGCCCGTTGTCCAGGCTGTTGCGGATACGATTGCTCATGGCGTTGTGGGTGGGGTTGACCGGGGTGAGCTTGATGACGAAGTCGCGGGGCTCGAAGTGGCGCAGCAGCGCGTCCGGGTCGATCTCGTTGCCCTCGCCCACGGCGAAGTTCAATGTGACCTTCCGGCTGTCGCCGCGGCGCATCTCGGCCCCATAGGCGGCCATGCGCTCCATGCTCCAGGTCCTGCGGGGTATGAGCCAGGACCTTCTGTCCTCATCGCTGCTGTGCAGGGAGAACTGGAATTGGAAACGACCCTGGTAAAGCTCCCTTTTCACATCCAGCAGACGTTCGAAGAAGGCGTCCCTGCCGGCGGGGGCCACGGTGGACAGGGAGAGCATCAGCCCCGGGGCGTCATAGCGCCGGGGCAGCTCCTGCATGGTCTCGATCACCTCATCGTTGAAGGAGGGCTCGCCCATGCGGGAGAACTGGACCTTGAATTTATTAGAGGGGACCTTGCCGTCAGGATGGCGGCGGAGGACCATGTGGTCGAGCTGGGCGAGCATCTCGTCCTTCGCCACCCGTCCGTGATAGGAGCCGCCGGCGTCGCAGAACCGGCATCCCACCGGGCAGCCGTAGAGGGTGGATATGATTAGCACCCACTTCTCCTCCCGCGTCAGCGGGGGCTGCACCGACTCCACGAACTCCAGGCGGCGGCCGCGGGGGCCCTGGGCCACATATACCGTGGCCAGATCGTCCCTCCCTGTGGATGCCAGCACCTCCATCATAGTCCCCTCGCCTCCCGGGCACCCATCGCCGCCCTGATGCCGTCGGCGGCGGCGATCGACGCCTGCCTCCGCGGCCCGTTGACGACGTCGCCCACGATGTAGAACACGCCATCCTTGATAAGTGATTCCGACAGGCCGCCGAGGCCTCCCCGGAGAAGGGCGTCGTCAGGCTCCCTACCCACCGCCAGCAGCAACGCGTCCGCCTCGAGCACGCTCGGCCTGCCGTCCGTGATCAGTTCGATGGACACCTGGCCCTCAGCCTTGCGCAGGGCCGTGAGCGCGCTGCGGTCCATCAACGACACCGACGGAGAGCCCTCCGCCCTCGACCTCAGCAGCGGGAGGCAACGGGGCAGGGAGCGGCTGATTATCGTGACCGTGTTGGCCGCCGACAGCCGCAGGGCGTAGTCGTAGGCGGCGTCACCGCCGCCGAGCACCGCCACGTGCAGGCCCTCCCTCTCCGCCAAAGGGATCACGCTGTCGAACACCAGCTCTTGGTCGGCATCGAGGCCTTGGCCGGGCGGGGAGGGCACGGTGCCCGTGGCCAGAACGGCCATCTCCGCCCTCTCCTCCCCGCAGGCGGTGCCGATGACGAAGAGCTCGCCGTCGTGATCCAGGGAGACGACCTCCTCCCGACGGACCTCCACCCCCTGGAGGCGCATCTGCTCGGAGAACAGCGAGCACAGCTCGTGGCCGCTGACGCCGCCGGGGAAGCCCAGGTAGTTCTCCACCAGGTTCGCCTCCCTCAGCAGGCCCCCCAGCTCCTGACGCTCGTAGAGCACCGTCTCGATGCCCGAGCGCGAGCACTGCAGCGCCGCCGCCATGCCGGCCGGGCCGCCGCCGATCACCGCCATCTCAACCATGATGGCCCTCCAGCTTGGAGATGAGCTCCTGGCATGTGGTGATGTGGGCGAAACCGTGGGCCAATGAGGCCAGGGACCCACGGTGCAGCGCGAGGTTGTGGGCGGCGGCGCAGTCGGCGGGCAGGACCACCTGGTACCCGCGGCAGAAGGCGGAGCGGGCGGTGGACTCCACGCAGAGATGGGCGCATACGCCGCTCAGCGCCAGCGACCCCGCCCCGGCCCTCTCCAGCGCGGCCTCGAGGCCGGTGCCGCAGAAGGCATCGTAGACGTCCTTGACCAGCACCTCCTCCCCTTCAAGGGGCTCTATGGCCAGCGCCTGGTGCCATTCCTCGTCCAGGCTGCGGCCCCACCAACGCTGCATCGGGCCGCCGCGGTCCCGATGGACGGTGAATATCACCGGGAGCCTCCGGGCGCGGAAGCTCTCCACCAGCAGGCCCAAGCGCGGCAGCATCGCCGGGGCCGATGGCAGGAAGGCAGGGGAGCACTCGTCAAGGAAGAACGACTGCATGTCCATGACCAGCAGCGCCGGTCTCGCCTGGAGGGACCATGGCCTCGTCCCTCGTCCCTCCAGCCCCTGCAGCAGCGCCTCGGCGTCGTCATCGCCGTGCATGTAGTTCTCGCGCATCGCGTCCCCCGTTATCGCGGAACAGGGTTAAAAAGTAAGGGAAGGGGTTTGCGTTAAAGGGGTTTCAATCACTCCTTCTGATCGCGGATGAGCTCCTCGACATCCTCCTTGCTGGCCTTGCTGGCCTTCTGGGCTATCTTGGCGGACTCCTTCATCTCCTCCTCCAGGTCCTCGGTCATGGCGTCGGCCTGGGCGCGGATGTCGTCCACCCTCGGAACTGGACCGAGCAGGTCCTCGGGGAGCCCGAGGGCCTTGGTGAGGTCCTTGAGGTCCGAGATGCCCCTCTCGGGGACGGCGGTGCCGGTGCCCATGTACTCGGACATGCCCTGCGCGAGGCGGGTGAGCTCCATGGGGAAGAAGAACTTCGAAGCCTCTCCCTCGCCCAGGCCCTTGAGGGTCTCCAGCGACAGCACGGTGATGGCCTTGGAGTCCAGCGTGGAAGCGCCCAGCGACAGTATGCGCAGCTTCTGCGCCTCTCCCTGGGACTGCAGCACGATGGCGGTCCTCTCTCCCTCGGCCTCGAGGATCTTCGACTGGCGCACGCCCTCGGCCTCGAGGATGCGGGCCCTCTTCTTTCCCTCGGCCTCGAGGATGGCCGCCCTCTTCTTGCCGTCCGCCTCGAGGATGGCGGCGCGCCTCTTCCTCTCCGCCGAGGTCTGCTCCTCCATCGACTCCTTGACGCGGGCCGCGGGGTCCACCTCGCGGATCTCCACCGCCTCGACCTTGACGCCCCACTTGTCGGTGCTCTCGTCGAGGGTGTCGCGGAGCTGCAGGTTGATGCTCTCGCGGTTGGAGAATATCTGGTCGAGCTCCATCTCGCCGACGACAGACCTCAGGGTGGTCTGCGCCAGGTACATGGTGGCGGTGCGGTAGTTGGTGACCTCGAAGAACGCCTTCACCGGGTCGATGACCTTGGTGTAGATGACCGCGTCCACGTAGACCGGGGAGTTGTCCTTGGTTATGACCTCCTGGCGGGGGACATCCAGGACCTGGGTCCTGAGGTCCAGCTTCACCACCTCGTTTATTAGCGGCACGACCACGTTGAAACCTTGGTCGAGCGTCTTGATGTACTTACCTAGCCTCATGTATATGGCCTGCTCGTACGGCTGGACGATCTTCACGCCGCTGACCAGTATGACCAGGACCGCAACTATCACGAATATGACAAGCGCTATTGCTGCTACCATTTTCAGTTAACCTCCTCTTCGAGGGGAGCCACCTTTATGTGCACCCCTTCGCTGCCCACCACTTTGACCTTGGCCCCCGCCTCTATATCGCTCTCCGAGGTCGCGCTCCAGGTGTCGTTGCTGACCCTTACCTTGCCCCGCAGGGTCCCTGGCACGACCTTAACGGTCACGGTTCCAGTGCGTCCTATAAGTGAACTCGACACCGTTGTCGTAGGAGGGATGGGCTCCCCCAGCTTCTGATAGAACTTGATCGTCAGTATGGTCGTGGGTATCATCACCACGCCAGCAATGAGCGGCGCCCACCAGCTGAGCAGCAGAGGGGGATATATCAAGCCGATGGCGCCCAGTATGAGCAGCACCGTACCTGGCACCACCAAGAACGTGCCGGGGCTTACCGCCTCGGTTATCAGAAGCAGTATCCCGATTATAACGAAAGCCAAAGCGACGCTGGTGGCCAATGCCGACATGATTCTTGCATGTCCTCAGTAGTATTTCATGTTTGTTGATGTAAAAAATATGGAAGGGTTTTCGGAGTGCCAGCTCAATCCGATTTCTTGGGGAGGAGCTCGTAGAGGGCCTTGCGGGAGCCCAGCTCGTCGTCGAGTAGCATCAGCCCCTGCACGTAGTCGCCCATCTTCTTCATCCGGGCGAGTATGGCCGAGGCGCTGCTCTCCTCCTCCACCTGCTCGGTAACGAACCAGGAGAGGAATTGGTTGCTGGCGTGGTCCTTCTCGGCGATGGCCGTGTCCATCAGGGCGTTTATCATCCCGGTGACCTTCCTCTCATGGTCGAGGACGCTGTCCATCACATGGAGGGGGGAGTCCCATTCCGAGGGCGGCTCCTCGATCGCGGACATCCTCACCTTCGAGCCCCTCTCCAGCATGTGACCGTAGATCTTGGCCGCGTGGGAAAGCTCCTCCTTGGCCTGGCATTCCATCCAATGGGCCATCCCGGGGTAGTCCTGGTCGTGCAGGTAGGCGGCCATCGACCAGTATAGGTAGGCGGAGTAGGTCTCCGCCACCATCTGCTCGTTGAGGCCTTTCTCCATGGTCTTAGACAGCATTCGTCATACCTCGGGTATCGATTGCGGCAGAACCGATTTAAGGTTTTCCCGCCTCCCAGATTCCTGTTAGGAATGTCCCCTCCCACTTTGCCCTCAACCAGGGCTATGGAGGGGCGTCCGGGGCACTGGACAAAATTATTATACATTGTACCGGTTGGAAGACCGATGATGCACGACCTCATCGTCATCGGCGCTGGCCCCGCCGGACTCACCGCCGGGATATATGCCAGGTCGAGGAAGATGAAGACCCTGGTCCTGGATGCGGCGGCGGCGGGCGGCCAGCTGGTCAGCCTCTATCCGGACAAGGGGATACACAACTACCCCGGCTTCGCCGAGGTCCAGGCCAAGAAGCTATCGGAGAGGCTGGTGGCCCACGCGGAGTCCATGGGGTGCGAGATCGCCGAGGGCTGCCGCGTCCTCAGGGTCGACCGTGACGGGGATTGCTTCGTGGTCGGCTGCGACGATGGCGAGCGCCGCTCCAAGGCGGTGGTCGTCGCCATAGGCATGGGGCTGTTCAAGCCGCGGCGACTGGGCGTACCGGGGGAGGAGGAGCTCAGCGGCCGGGGGGTGGGCTACGTCCTGCCGGAGAAGGACAAGCTGGTGGACAAGAGGGTGGTCATGATCGGCGGAGGCAACAGCGCATTGGAGATGGCCATAATCGCCGACAGCGTCGCCGACACGGTGCTCGTCCACCGCCGCGACTGCTACCGCGCCGATGAGAGCGTCGTCGAATCGCTTTCCAAAAGCACGGTCAGATGCATGCTGGAGACCGTGCCCCTCTCCATCAACGGCGGTTCCCGGGTGGAGTCGGTCACGGTGGAGAAGGGAGGTGAGACCCTGGACATCCCCGCCGACCTGGTGGTCATCAACATCGGGAACACCCCCGACCTCGAGCACCTGAAGGACTGGGGGCTCGATCTGGACGAGAACGGCCTCGTCAAAGTGGACAGCGACATGAGGACCTCCCGGCCGGGGGTCTTCGGCTGCGGCGACGTGGTCATCTACAAGGGCAAGTACCGGCAGATCGTGACCGCCTGCGGGGAGGCCGCCACCGCCGCCAACAGCGCCTACAAGTTCGTGAAGAAGCCGTACTGGGCCTGAACTCTTGCGTAAAACAGGAAGGGTAAGGGGTTTCTCAGGTTTTCACCGGAGGGGCGATCACTCGGTGATGGCGTCGACCGGGCACTCATCGATGCAGTTCAGGCAGTCGATGCACAGGTCGGCGTCCACCACGGCGTGGTCATCCACGGTGATGGCGTCCTCGGGGCATATGTCCGCGCACGCGCCGCAGGCGGTGCATTCGTCAATGTCTATCTTAACGACCATTTTGAAACCTCAGCGCATGAAAGCTGATAATCTTATTTTAACCTTTTTTCATGGCTCCGGGAGCTGCCTCATCCGCTGATCACGTCCAGAGGGCACTCTTCCATGCAGCTGTGGCAGTCTGTGCATGCGTCCGCATCGACCACCGCGACCTCGTCCACCGTCACCGCGTCCTCGGGGCATATGTCCGCGCAGGCGCCGCAGGCGACGCACCCGGCCTCATCGATCCTCACGACCATGTGCAAGCTCGGCGCAGGAACGCCGAGCCCCGTATTTTAGCTTTCTCCGCGGAGGGGGCACGGCCTCCGTCCATGAGATGCGCGCAGCGCCGGGCCGTCTCCGGCCGAAGGCATGGGGCCTTCGTTCCTCCCCGCCGGCCCCGGGACCTGCTTGGCATCCACTCTAGCGAAAGATGACACGCCATCCTTTGGATGCCTGCACCCCGGACCGGAAACTTCAATATATAGGCGTTCGCGATTGATGTCGTCATGAGGTATGTCGCCGGCCACATACTGGGACCGGACGGGTTCCGCGAGGGGCATCTCGGGATAGAGAGGGGCGCCATCGTCGAGACGGGGGACGGCGACCCGCCCCAGCGGCCGGTGCTGCGGGGAATCATTACACCATCGTTCATCAACTGCCACACCCACGTTGCGGACGCGGACGTGCGCCTCGACCTCTCCCTGCCCCTGGAGGAGCTGGTGGCCCCCCCTCACGGCCTCAAGCACCGACAGCTCGGCTCCATGGACGAAGACTCGCAACGGGCCTCCATGCGGAGGGCCATGGACATGATGCTCCGCTCCGGCACCTCGCGCTTCATCGACTTCCGCGAGGGGGGCGAGCGCGGCTCGGCGGCGCTGCGCTCGCTGCGCGGCCCCCCGTCGCCGGTCATCATGGGCAGGCCGGCGGGGCTCAGCTACGACGAGGAGGAGGTGGAGCGCCTGCTGCGCAGCTGCGACGGCATCGGGGTCTCCGCCGTATCTGACTGGAGGCCCCGCGACCTGGAGGCCTTGGCGGAGCATGCCCGCCAGGCGGGCCGCCCCTTCGCCCTCCATGTCAGCGAGGCCCGCCGGGAGGACATCGAGGCCGTCCTCTCGCTGCAGCCGTCCTTCCTGGTGCACATGTGCTCCGCCAGCGATGCCGACATGCGCCGCGTCGCCGACGAGGGCCTCAGCACCGTCGTATGCCCGCGCAGCAACCTGTTCATGGGCCTGGTGCCGCCGCTGGCGAGGATGGCCGAGGCGGGGATGGAGCTGGCCCTGGGCACCGACAACTTCATGAACTGCGACGGCGACATGCGCGCCGAGATGGAGTGCATGGCCAGGTTGCTCCGCTCACAGCAGGCGGATGCCAGCCTCGCCCTCTCCGCCGCTTTCCTCTCCCCGAGAAAGCTATTAAATCTTCAATCGGAGTTACCGATGGCAAAGGGAGGTCCGGCCGACCTGGTGGCTTTCGAGCATCAGGGCTCGGACCCAATCTGCGACCTGCTGTTCCGCTCCGGCAACGTCCGGAGGACAGCGCTGATAAGGCAATAGAAGGAGTTGGGAGATATGGCATTCAAGAAGATCATGATACCCACCGACGGCAGTGAATACACCAAAGCAGCCGTTAAGAAGGGGCTTATGCTGGCCAAGGCGCTGGACGCCAAGGTCACCGCGTACTACATACTGGACCAGACCGCTTTCGTCAACATACCCATGGACGCCACCACCCTCAACATCTACTCGCTGTTGGAGGAGGAGGGCAAGGAGGCCATTGACTACGTTAAGGCCATGGGTGACGAGATGGGCGTCGATGTCGAGGTCTGGATGGACGAGGGCTCTCCCGTCAAGAGGATCGTGGACGCCTCCAAGGACTTCGACCTCGTCGTTATGGGCACCCTGGGGCGCAGCGGCATGTCCAAGCTGCTCATGGGCAGCGTGGCGGAGAAGGTGGCCCGCCACGCCTATTGCCCCGTCATGGTGGTCAGAGCGAAGGAGGACGTCGCTTGAGCACCAAGGTATCGGAGGTGATGGTCAGCAACCCGATCGTCGCCATCGTCCCTGGCAGCCGGAACGAGGTCCTCAGCTCCATGGTCAAGCACAACCTCACCGGCATGCCGGTGGTCAGGGAGAGCGACGGCAGGCTCGCCGGCATCATCTCCCGCAAGGACATCTACAACAACCCCAAGGAGCAGCAGCTCTCCCTCCTGATGAAGAAGGACGTGCTGGTCATCGGATCGGACGACAGCATCGAGGACGCCGCCAGGATCCTGGTGGAGAACAACATACACCGCCTCCCGGTGGTGGACGACGGCAAGCTGGTGGGCATCGTGACCCCCACCGACCTCCTCAAGGAGGTCAAGAAGCGCAAGCTGGAGACCCCGGTGGAGGAGCTCATACGCAAGACCTGCGTGCCGCTGTGGGAGGGCGATCCGCTGAAATACGTCCAGACCGTCTTCCAGGTCACCAGGATGACCGCTCTGCCGGTGCTCGACTCCAACGGCGACATAGTCGGCATCGTCACCGACCGCGACCTGTTCAACACCTCCCTCATAAAGGACGACGTGACCAAGTCCGAGCTGGGCATAGGCCCTGACGAGGACGAGTGGTCGTGGGAGGGTCTGCGCAACGTCATGCCCCTCTTCTATGAGGAGTCCAAGGTGGACCTGCCCGACCTCCAGGTACGGGACATGATGGTCAAGGATCCCATCACCCTCTTCAAGAAGAGCCCGGTATCCGAGGCGGCCAGCATCATGAAGAGGAACGACTTCGGCCAGCTGCCGATACGGGACAACGAGGACCGCCTCCTGGGAATGATCTACGACCTGGACGTGATCAATTCCCTGCTGATGTGACGAGGCCCCCGACATGAACGCGGGAGAGCTGCTTTCGCTCTGCAAAAGGCGAGGCTTCATCTGGCCGTCCTTCGAGATATACGGCGGGGTGGCGGGGATGTACGACTTCGGGCCGCTGGGCAGCGCCCTGAAGGACAACATAGTCGCCGTCTGGAGGGACGTCTACAAACGGGGGGAGGGCTTCGTGGAGATCGACTCCCCCACCGTCAACCCTGAGGCGGTGTTCAGGGCCTCCGGCCATATGGACGAGTTCTCCGACTACGTCGTCCACTGCAAGGAGTGCCGGGAGCCCTTCCGCGCCGACCACCTGGTCAGCGACCTCCACGCCAATCCCGACACCCTCGACGCCGCGGCGCTCAAAGGGCTAATGGTGGAGCACAGCGTCTGCTGCCCTGACTGCCAGTGCGAGCTGGGCTCCGTGGAGGAGTTCAACCTGATGTTCAAGACCAGCATCGGCCCGGGCTCGAACCGCGCCGGCTACCTCCGCCCCGAGACGGCCCAAGGCATATTCGTCAATTTCCCCCATCTCTACCGCTACAACCGCGAGAAGCTCCCCCTCGGCGTGATCCAGCACGGGCGGGGGTACCGCAACGAGATATCCCCGCGGCAGGGGATGATAAGGCTGCGGGAGTTCAACATGATGGAGGTGGAGCTCTTCGTCGACCCCGACGACAAATCCTGGCCCCGTTTCCCCGCCGTCGCGGAAGAGACCCTGCGCCTGGTGCCCGAGGACGGGGCCGAGCGCGAGCTCAGCCTGACCCAGGCGCTGGAGGGAGGGGTGATAGCCAACGAGGTGCTGGCCTATTTCATCTGGCTGACCAAGACGCTTCTGGAGAGGATGGGCGTCGACGGCGGGAGGCTGCGCTTCCGCCAGCACCTCAAGGACGAGATGGCCCATTACGCCATGGACTGCTGGGACGCCGAGGTGCTCCTGTCCTACGGCTGGACGGAGGTGGTGGGCATCGCCGACAGGGGGTGCTGGGACCTCAGCCAGCATGCCGCCTGGTCCAATGAGGAGATGTCGCATTTCAAGCGCTACGACGAGCCCCGCGAGGTGGAGCGCGTGGCGCTGAAGGCCAAGTACCGGGAGCTGGGGCCCCTGTTCAAAGGGGAAGCCAAGGAGGTCGCCCGCCTCATCGAGGAGAGGGGCCCCGAGGACGTGTCCGGCGGGGTGCTGAAGGTGGAGAAGGACGGCGCCGAGCTGGAGATCCCGGAAACACTGTTCGAGACCGTGACCGTGAGGGAGAAGCTGGCCGGGGAGAGGGTGATGCCCCATGTCATCGAGCCGTCCCATGGCCTTGACCGCATCTTCTACACCGTGCTCGAGCACGCCTACCGGCGCGAGGACGATTACACCGTGCTCGCCCTCCGGCCGGAGATGGCGCCCATAAAGGCAGGGGTCTTCCCGCTGATGGCCCGCGACGGGCTCGAGGAGAAGGCCAAGGAGGTCTTCGCCCTGCTAACCGCCGAGGGCATAGAGGCGTTCTACGACGAGTCCGGCTCCATCGGCAAGAGGTATGCGCGCATGGACGAGGTGGGCACGCCATGGTGCGTGACCGTGGACTACGAGACCCTGGAGGAGGAGAGGGGGCTCAAAGGCACCGTGACCGTCCGCGACCGCGACAGCAGCGAGCAGCGGCGGGTGGCCATAAGCGACCTCCCCGTTACATTGAAATCATTGTTGAAGGGGGCGGATTTCGCAAAGATATAAGCATTCGGATACGAATACAGCAACCCGCATACGGATTACGTCAAACAACAGATAGATAAACCCTTCGTCAAGACCATCGCCGGAGGGCCCTCCTGCCCCCCAAACGGGGCGGGGCGGGGCCTTGCGGCGGGGGAGACGCTAACGGGGGCCTCTCCGCCCATTAGCGTTAAGAACATGGAGAGAGAATAGGACAAAGAGTGGTGTTATAAGATGGGAGCCATGGATCTAGAGGACCTTAAGCAACTGTCGATCCTGCGCTCGCAGATCGACTCCCAAACGGTTGAGGAGAACATGGACGATGAATTTGACTCGGTGTCGCCGGAGGACGAGCTGGTCGATGTGCTGTCGATCATGCGCTCCTCCAAGCTGCACGAGATACCCGTCGTCGAGGGTGGCAAGTTCCTGGGGATGGTGTCCTACGGGACCATCATGAAGAGGAAGAACCTCTCCCTGGAGACCAAGGCGAGGACGCTGATGGACAACGTGCCCACGATATCATTGGACACGCCCCTGACCGAGGTGGCGGAGCACATGATGTCCAGCAACGCCCGGCAGCTGCCGGTGGTGAAGGGCAACCGCGTGATCGGCATCATATCCCGCGCCGACCTGGTCAAGTGGGTCTCCACCATCCGCCAGCTGAAGGAGATCAGGGTGTGGGAGATCATGAGCGATGTGGTGGAGTACGTCCGCCCCGATGACAAGCTGGAGGACGCCCTCGACATCATGCGCCGCCTGGACGTGCGCACCATACCGGTGCTGAACGGCAACAAGGACGTCTACGGGATAATCGGCATGAAGGAGGTCATCAACTACAACTACCGCGAGAAGAACCGCCAGACCGTGGGCGAGCTCACCGGCGTCAAGGCCCCGGTGGAGCTGGACGTGGGGTCCCTCTGCGTGGAGAACCCTTTCACGATCGGATGGGAGGACGACCTCGGCACGGCGGCCACCATCATGGCGGAGAACGACATCTCCACCCTGCCGGTGGTCGAGGAGGACAGGCTGGTGGGGATAATCACCCGCTACGACGTCATCGAGCTGATGGCCGCCTGCCGCGAGAGGGACGTGGTCTTCGTGCAGATTACCGGCCTCGAGGACGAGGACCGCTACTTCATGCCCGCCCTCGACAAGGAGATCGGCAACGAGCTCAGCAAGATCGCCAAGATCTTCACCCCCAACACCTTCGTCATGCATGTGTCCAAGTACAACTCCGACGGCGCCTCGGCGAAGTACAGCATATCCGGGAGGCTTACCGCCGGAGGGAGGCTGTTCAGCGCCAAGGCGGTGGACTGGGACCTGGTGAGGACCACCGAGGAGCTGATGAAGAAGCTGATGGGCATGGTGAGCGATGCCAAGGAGCAGCGCGACGACCACCGCAAGCGGCCGACGCGCTGACCCTCACAACCTTTTTTAATCCTTTTTATATTCTCCAGAGGGACATGTCGCAATACGATTCCATATCCACCGAGAGGAAGTGGCAGGGGAGATGGAAGGAGTGGGGGATACACCGCTTCGACCCCGCCTCCGATAAACCGGTCTACAGCATCGACAACCCCCCGCGCTACACCTCCGGCTCCCTTCACCTGGGCCACGCCACCGGCTATTCGCTCATCGACTTCGCCGCCCGCTACCGCCGCATGAAGGGCTACAACGTGTTCTACCCCCTCTGCTTCGACGTCAACGGCACCCCCACCGAGGTCAAGGTGGAGAAGAAGTACGGGATCACCAAGCTGGACCTCCCCCGCTCCGAGTACCGGCGGCTCTGCAGCGAGTACGCCAACGGCTTCATAGACGAGATGACCCATCATTTCGAGATACTCGGCCAGAGCATGGACCCCAGCATCTACTACCAGACGGACGCGCCCTACTACCGGCGCATTACCCAGATTTCGTTCCTCCGCCTGCTGAGGATGGGGCTGGCCTACAAGGGGGACTATCCGGTCAACTGGTGCCCGCGCTGCATAACCGCGCTGGCGGACGCCGAGGTCGAGTACCGCGACAATGTCACCGACCTCAACTACATCCGCTTCCCGGTGGCGGACGAGGAACGGCATGTGATGATCGCCACCACCCGCCCGGAGCTCATCTGCACCTGCCAGACCGTGGCGGTGCATCCTGACGACGCGGCGAGGAGCGACCTGGTGGGCAGAGAGCTGCTCACGCCCCTCTACGGCAAGAGGGTGAAGGTCATCGCCGACGAGAAGGTGGACCCCGACTACGGCACCGGCACGGTCATGGTCTGCACCATAGGCGACAAGGTGGACCTGGAATGGGTCATGAAGTACAGCCTGCCGTTGGAGAAGGGCATCGATGAGAGCGGCCGTATGACCGATATCGCCGGGCCCTACGAGGGCATGAGCGTCAAGGAGGCCCGCGCCGCCGTCCTACAGGACCTGGAGAGGGAGGGCCTCCTCGAGAAGCAGGAGAAGCAGGACCAGAACCTCTCGGTGTGCTGGCGCTGCCATGAGAACATCGAGTACCTGCAGGTGCCCCAATGGTTCCTGAAGACCTTGGAATTCAAGGAGAGGGTCATGGCCCGCGCCGACGAGGTCGACTGGTTCCCGGAGTTCATGAAGATCCGCCTCCGCGACTGGGTCGAGTCCCTGGAATGGGACTGGGTCCTGTCGAGGCAACGGATATTCGCCACCCCCATACCGATATGGGAGTGCGAGCTCTGCGGCGAGGTGGTCGCCGCCGAGGAGGAGCAGTGCTACGTGGACCCCACCGAGGACGACCCCCCGGTGGACTCCTGCCCCTCCTGCGGAGGCGCCCTCAAGGGCTGCGAGGACGTTTTCGACACCTGGATGGACTCCTCGGGCTCCCCGCTCTACAACTGCTTCTGGCAGCGCGACGATGAGATGTTCGAGAAGCTATTCCCCATGTCCATGCGCCCCCAGTCACATGACATCATCCGCACCTGGGCGTTCTACACGCTGCTGCGGTCGGAGCAGCTCATGGGCTCCATACCCTGGGAGGACATCATGGTCCACGGTTTCATCATGTCGCCCGACGGCACCCCCATGCACTCCTCCCTGGGCAACGTGATCGACCCCATCCCCATACTGGAGGAGTACGGCGCCGACGCCATGCGCTACTACGCCTGCACCTGCTCCCTGGGCGTTGACCACGCCTTCCGGGAGAAGGACGTGAAGCGGGGCAAGAGGCTGGCCAACAAGGTGCACAACATGGGCAGCTTCGTCGGCGGCAGGACCCGCTCCAAGCCGGAGAGGCCCGCCGAGCTCAGCGCCGCCGACCGCTGGATACTGAGCCGCTACAGCGAGACGGTGGCCAAGGTGGACGCCCATTACGGCAACTATCACTTCGACCGCGCCATGCGCGACGCGGAGCACTTCGCCTGGCACGAGTTCGCCGACCATTACATCGAGATGGTGAAGCACCGCGATGACGACGCGGTGCGCTATACGCTCTACACCGTGTACCTGGGCCTCATCAAGATGCTCGCGCCCCTGATGCCCCATGTCACCGAGGACGCCTTCCAGGCCCACTTCCGTGAGCACGAGGGCGACGTCAGCATACACGTGAGCCCCTTCCCCCTGCCCCTGGAGGTCGATGAGGAGGCCGTCGCTGTGGGCGAGCTGATGCGCGACGTCATATCGGCGGTGCGCGGCTGGAAGGCCAGCAACAAGCTGCCCCTCAACAGCAGGATTTCACGGCTGGAGCTGATCGGCGGGAGGGCGGTGCTGCTCCGAGGGCACGAGGGGGACGTCACCGGCACCCTGAAGGCCGATGAGCTCAGCATCGCCGCCAGCGCCGAGCTGGAGGAGAAGGTGGTCGCTGCCAGGCCAGTGCACGCCAGGATAGGCCCGCAGTTCAAGTCGGACGCGGGGAGGGTGGTGGAGGCCATAAAGAGAAAGGAACCTTCTGAGCTCGCCTCGCTGCTCGCCGACGGCGGCATGGATGTCGAGGTCGACGGCCGCGTGCTGACGGTGCTGCCGGAGCACGTGGACCTGGAGAGGAGCCTGATGCTGCACGGGCGCGAGGTGGACACCGTCCAGGTGGACGACGTCCTCATCGCCATCGAGCGCTGAGGCCGCAAGGTCCGCGCTCCGAGCGCGGCGTTCTAGCCCGTAGGGGCTCGGTCAGCGCGTCAGGGGCCGGGACTTCAGCCCTTTGCCCTTGTAGCTGATCTCCCGCAGCTCGTTGGCCACCCTCTTGGCGAAGTCCTTGTGCACCTCGATGACCGATTCCTGCTCGCCGACCTCCACCGTGCCTATCGCCAGGTCCTTGATGCGCAGGTCGCGGATGAGCATCTCCACGATCTCGTTCTTCTTGACCCCGTCCTCGGAGCCGATGTTGATCTCGAACTTCACCATGCCGAATATGTCCGAGAGCTGGTCGTAATCCACCACCTTCCGCACCGTCTCCTTGCCCTCCACCTTGGGAGGGGACATCTCCTCGATCTCCATGTCGGTGTAGGCCATGATGCTGCGCAGGTAGTAGTCCTCCTCGTTGGTGACGAAGGTGATGGCTATTCCCTCCTTGCCGGCCCTTCCCGTCCTGCCTATGCGGTGCACGTAGACGTCGGGATGCTCGGGGATGTCGTAGTTGATGACGTAGTTCACATCGTCGATGTCCAGGCCGCGGGCGGCGACGTCGGTGGCCACCAGCAGGTCTATCTTGCCCGCCTTGAAGGCCTGCATAACCTTCTCCCTCTTGGACTGGGTCATGTCTCCGTGGATGGCCTCGGCCTTGTAGTCCAGCTTCTGCAGGCGCTCCACCAGCATGTCCACCATGCGTTTGGTGTGGCAGAAGATTATCGCCTTGGGCCGCTCGGCGTCGAGGACGCGGCAGAGGGCCCAGACCTTGTTCCTCCTCCCCACCGGGATGTAGTACTGCTTGGTGAGCTCGAGGACGATCTCGTCCCGGGAGACGGTTATCTCCTTGGGGCTGTTCATATAGTCGTAGGCCAGCTTCTTGACGCCTTCGGGAAGGGTCGCCGAGTAGAGCATGGTCTGCCGGCCCTTGGGGGTCCGCTGCAGGATGTCCTCTATGTCCTCGATGAAGCCCATGTCCAGCATCCGGTCGGCCTCATCCAGTATCGCGATCCTTATGCTGCCCAGCCTGAGGGTGCCCCTGTTGAGGTGGTCCTTCACCCTGCCCGGGGTGCCCACCACTATGTCGACGCCCCTCTCCAGGGCACGGAACTGCTTCTCGATCTCCTGCCCGCCGTAGATGGCGACGCATCTGTGGCCGGAGTGCTTGGCGAGGTTGCTGAGCTCCTCCGAGACCTGTATCGCCAGCTCCCGGGTGGGGGCGAGGACGATCGCCGAGGGGTCCTTGGCCCCCGCCTCGATTGTCTCGAGCACTATGCCACCGAAGGCGCCGGTCTTGCCGGTCCCGGTCTGCGCCTGGGCGAGTATGTCCCTCCCCTCGAGGCCGTACGGTATCGACTCCACCTGTATGGGCGTAGGCTCTTTCCAGCCCATCTCGTCTATGGCCTTTAGCACCTTGTCCTTGATCCCTAGAAGTTTGAATTCTGAATCCATTGTGATCACTGATTCTTGCACTGATTGCTCCTTCCCTAACGCCTCCTATGATTTATTTTCTACCCTACCCGCCATCGTCCCGGAGGCGCTGCCAACGCCTGCGCCCTCTGGCGGTGAAGACGATAAACTTTATATTGGGCAAATTGTTCACCCAGACTGAAGCGGACGTAGTGTAGCTGGTTATCACTTGAGCTTGCCAAGCTTAGAACTCGGGTTCAAATCCCGGCGTCCGCACCACCTTCCACCATCCTTCTTATGGATTCGGCGTTGGCGGAGCCCACGCGCGGCCCTCTGCGAGGCAGACATGCCGCCCCCCGCGACTCCAATTCGGGGAACAGGCTCGGCGATGTGACGGCGATCGTCCTGTCCATGGGGCCCTGCCACCGGGAAAGGATGCACTCCATGAAGGCCCGGGGGAGGAACAGGAGCAGGTCATGGTCCGCATGCCTGCTCTGCAGCGCTTCCACGAAACGCGTCCTCCTCTGCAGCATCCCCACCTCCTCTTTCGATTCCACGTAGCACCGGTAAGGGAGCAGGAGTTCCTCCCCGTCCACCAGGCCGTACCTTCCGCTGATCACCGCCAGCTCCGCCCCCGGAAGGGAGGAGGCCAGGTTCCTGACCTCGGTGAAACGGCCTCCGAAGAACTCCTTGGCCGGAGCGCGGTAGTCCTCCAGAAAGCCGTAGAGGCTGTCGTCCCCCTCGCATCCTGGAAATGGGAGGCCCGTGCGCTCCAGCCTCTCCATCAGGCCCGGTATGCGCTCGGCGGGATTGTTCCGGCCATCGGTCCTGAAGATGCGCGAATCGTTGCTGACGCAGAGGGCCCTCATGGAATGCGCATGTCATCGGCGGCAGATAAACAGGACGGCAGGACGTGAAGCGGGCCCGTCGAGGGCCTATTCATGGGCAATGTGTTTATAATATCCTGGGGGATATATGTCAAAGGTGGTCCATTGGACGTCGATCTGAAATCCATCGCCGAGAAGCTTCCTCTTCCCTCAAAGGACGCATTGTTGGAGAATTACCTGAAGACCGTGGTGGCGGCCGCCGTGCTGGCCTTGGTGCTGTGGCTGATGACCGCCGAGACCTTCAACGCCGCAACCGCCATGCTGGCGAACTTCACGCTGCCGCTGGTGCTGATACTGGGCGCGATGCTTCTCGCCTACGTTATAATGATGGCCTGCAGCAGCGACGCGCTCATGGGGAGGATGCATCAGTCGGGCATGCTCGAATCGTTCAACCGGGATATGGTGGCCGGTTTCACGCTGTCGTTGCTGGCGTTCTTCCTCAACATCTTGTTCATCCGCTGGGTCGCGGGCAAGACGGCGTTGGGGATGGCGTTCCTGGAGAACTTCATGTTCTTCCTGATGCTGCTCATAATCGCCATGGCCTTCGTCCTCTTCGCATCGGTGCTGCTCAAGGTCTCCAAGCTGGCCGAGCTTCGCGCACCCTCGGTGTGAGAGCGCGGGCGAAAACCCCTTTCCTTCACACTCTCAGTGCTCACAGGCCGCCGTAGCGGTAGGCTATGTTGCAGCTCCCTTCGCGGGAAACCATGCAGGGGCCCATCGGCCGCTGCGGGTCGCAGGCGCTCCCGAAAAGAGGGCATTCCTCCGACCTCATCACTCCTCTGAGGACCTCGCCGCAGCGGCATCCCTCCGTCTCGGCATCGAGTTCGGGCGCCTCTGACAGGATGTCCTCGTGGACCAGGCGGGCGTCGTGGGCCGCGTAGGCCTCGCGGAGGGCCAGTGCGCTCGACGCTATTACCGGGAAGCCCCTCCAGGCCCGGTCCTCGGCCACGAACACCCGGTCCATCATCCCCCGCGCCCGGGGGTTGCCCTCCTTCCTCACCAGACGGCGGTACTCGTTCTCCACCTCCGCCCTCCCTTCGGCTATCTGCCGGACCAGCATATGGCATGCCATGAGAAGGTCCAAGGGCTCGAAGCCCGCCACCACCTGCGGCATCCCGTACTTGGCCGAGAAGGGCTCGTACATGCCCGTGCCGGTGACCGCGCTCACATGACCCGGCTGAATGAAGCCGTCCACGCTCACCTCGCCCATCTGGAATATCGCCTCCAGCGCGGGGGGCACGATGCGGTGGCAGCTGTAGACGCTGAAGTTCTCCGGCACTCCTTTGACCAGAGGGACGGCGGTGGTCGGAGCCGTGGTCTCGAAGCCCACCGCCATGAACACCACCTCCTTGTCCTCCTTGCGGGCCATCTCCACCGCGTCGAGTATGGAGTAGACGATGCGGACGTCGCCACCGCGGGAGCGGGCGTCGGCCAGGGACCCGGCCTCGGTGGGCACGTTCAGCATGTCGCCGAACACGCAGACCGCCTTGCCGGCGTCAGCGAGGGCGATGCCGGCGCCGATCTCCGAGCCGGTGGTGACGCAGACCGGACAGCCAGGGCCCTGGCGTATCTCGATGCCTACGTCACGGAGGAGCTCCTCCAGGCCGAAATGCACCATGGTGTCCTGATGGGTCCCGCAGACATGCATGAAGCGCAGCTCCACCCCCTGCTCGGCGATGGAGGCCAATATCTCACGGGCCGTTCCCCCGTCACGGAATTTGAAAAGGCTCATTCCAGCACCTTCAGCGACTTGACCATGCAGCTGCGCCCGCTCAGGACCTCCAGCGCCTGGGAGCAGGACGGGCAGCTGAGCACAGGTATGCTGTGATGGAAGCCGTCGTCCTCCAGGCGCTCCGCCTCGCCGCGATGGCCGCAGAAGGCGCAGCGCACCTCTATCCTCTCCTCGATGATGTTGAGGCGGGAGCCCTCCAATGGAGTCCCGCGGGTGACCACCTCGTAAGCGAACTCCATCTGGTCCTTGCCCAGCCTGGTGAGCTCGCCCAGTACGAGGTCGACCTCCTCCACGCCGCGGACCTGGTGCCTCTCCAGCTCCTTAAGGACGGCATCCACGATGCTGGACATCACCGAAACCTCGTGCATCCCCGCTGAATACGGCGACGCAGTATTTATTTTCTGTCCGCGCCCCGGCCATGGTCGCAGAGGCTTCTGACCGGGCATTCGGAGCAGCGGGGCCGGCGGGGCAGGCAGATCACCTGCCCGTGCCTGACCATGAAGGCGTTGACGTCCCTCCAGAGCGCTGGAGGGAAAACATCCTTGAGCGCCTCCTCGGTCCCGTCGGCGTTGCTGCTCTCCACCAGCCCCATGAGGTTCGAGATGCGGTGCACATGGGTGTCCACGCAGATCGCCGGTATCCCGAAGGCATAGGCGAGGACGCAGTTGGCGGTCTTCCTGCCCACCATGGGCAGGGACAGCAGGGCATCGATGTCGGCGGGCACCTCGCCGCCGTGCTCCTCCAGGACCCTCCGGGATATCTCCTTCACCGCCTTGGCCTTCTGGGCAGGGAAGCCCGCCTTGCGGATGAGGGCCTCTATGTCCTCAAGCCCGGCGGCGGCTATGTCGGCCGCTTCCGGAAGGGCGGAGAACAGGCTGTCGGCGGCGGCGCGGGTGTTCTCGTCCCTGGTGCGCTGTGAGAGGACGGTGGCTATCAGGGTGTGGAAGGGGTCCCTCCTCCACGAAGGCGTGTCCATCCCGTCGGAGCGCCCGGGGTACACCCCCTCGCCGTGGACCCGGCGCAGCTCCTCGAGGATCCTCAGCGCTTCCTCGCCCGTAACCATTGCAGCGCATCCCCCGCGGTGTGGAAGGAGCCGGTGACCAGGACCGCCTCCCCCTCCTCCAGCTCCTCATAGGCCATGGCGATGGCGTCCCCCACCCGCTCCTCCACGGTGACATCGTCGCAGTGGCGGATGAACGCACGCCCCACCGCATCGGCGGCCATGCCGCGGTCGCTGTCAGGCTCGGTGGCGATGACCTTGCGGAACACAGGGCCCATGATGGACGCCAGGGCGTCCACGTCCTTGTCCCGCAGCACCCCGACCACCAGCACGTTCCCGGGGCCGTAGACCGCGGGGAAGTCCCTCATCAGCGACTCGGCGCCGAGCGCGGTGTGGGTGACGTCCACGACGGTGAGCGGCTCGGTGGCGACCAGCTCCATGCGGCAGGGCCAACGGCATTCCTTCAGTCCGGCCGCCGCCGCCTCTTCGCCGACACGGGGATCGGCCAGGACCCACAATGCCAGCAGCGCGGTGGCAGCGTTGGCCGCCTGGATGGAGCCGGTTACCCCCACCTCATAGTCCCGCCCCTCCCACTCCATGCTTATCCCATGCCGGCCGATCGATTTCAGACGATAGGCGTCAGGTTGCAGGGTGTGCAGGGGCGAGCCTGACTCGCTCGCCCGAAGGGCGATCTCCTCCAGCGCCTCACCGGAGCAGTTGCAGACCAGCGGCACCCCTTTCTTGATTATGCCCGCCTTCTCCCGCGCCACCTCCCTGAGGGTGTGCCCGAGGTGCTCCTTGTGCTCCATCCCCACCGGGGTTATCACCGTGAGCTCGGGGCTGAGCACGTTGGTGGAGTCGAGCCTGCCCCCGAGCCCGGTCTCCACCACCGCGTACTCCACGCCCCTGTCGGCGAAATGGAGGAAGGCCATCGCCGTGCCCAGCTCGAAGAAGGTGAGGCGCATGCCCTCGGACGCCATCTGATCAGCCAACGGACGGCAGCGGGCGATCAGGGACTCCAGCTCCTCATCGCTGACCTCCTCGCGCCCCACCATGATCCTCTCGTTGAACCGGAGGAGGTGCGGCGAGGTGTACAGGCCGGCGGACATGCCCGCCTCCACGAGCGCCGAGTGGATCATGGCGCATACCGATCCTTTGCCATCGGTCCCCGCCACGTGGATGGAGCGGAATGATTCCTGGGGGTCCCCGAGGCGGGCGAGGAGCTCACGGGTGTTCTCCAGGCCCAGCTTGGTGCCGCGGGACGTCAGCGAGAAGAGCCATTCGATGCCTTCTTCCAGAGGGCTCATCGGTCTACCCCGCCAATCTGCGCCACCATGGCCCGCACGCTCATGCCCCTGCTCTTGGCCTCGGCCTTCAACGCCCTCATCGCCCCGCTGCCGTACTGGGCGGCCTTCTTCTTCCGTTCGGCAATATCCCCGGCCCCTAGCAGCCGGGCCACCTCCCGCAGGAGCTCCTTGGTGGACAGGGTGCCCACCCTCCGCTCCAAGGGGATGCTGTTCACCGCCGCCACCGATTCCGGCCGGAGGAAGGGGTGGCGCAGCTCCTTCCCATGATGCCTCGCTATGGCCTCCTCGTGCTCAAGGGTCTCCTCCAGGAGCTTCGACATGTCGACGTCCATCTGCCTGGCCTTCTCCTCCAGCGTCATGCTGGCGTAGCGGCCGTAGCCGGCGAAGAGCTCGTCGGCCCCCTGGCCGGAGACCAGGAGCCTCTCCTCCGCCGCCTTGGAGACGAAATAGAGCGGTATCTCGAAGGAGAGGCTGACCGGGTTCCGGTTCCCGGTAAGGGCGACCAGGTCCTCCACCGCCGCCAATATCCCGCCGCGGTCGATAACGACCGGGACCCATCTCATGCCCAGCGCCTCCGCGGCGCTGCGACCCGCCTCCAGGTCATGGGAACCTTCGGCGCCCACGGTGTACAGGCTCACATCGGCGACCTCGTCGGCGAGAATGGCTATGATGCTGCTGTCAAGGCCGCCGGAGAAGAGCACGGCGACCTCGTCGGCGTCCACCGTTCCGCGCATCGCCGACCGGAAGGCCTGCACAAGAGCTTCAGCATCATCCATGGAACCAACTCCATCGCGCCCTATAACCTGCGCTATATTAACCTGTTCGCCGAATGCTTTCCCCTTCGTGTAGTA
>PUJZ01000044.1 GCA_003550345.1 Methanomassiliicoccaceae archaeon | reverse complement strand
ATGAGCTCGAGGCCGAGCTCGGTCTGGTCGCTGGGCTTCACCTCGCCGCTGATCGACACCGCCGACTCCCGGGGGAGCGTGGTGAGCCTGGCGAAGAGCTCGGGGTCCACCTTCTTCTTGGGGGCGGTCACCTGCACGGTGCCGTGACGGTCGCGGACGATCACGAACGAGATCCCGCCCAGGTTCCTGATGTCCTGGACCCATCCCTTCACTGTCACGGGGCCGTCGTCGGCCCTGATGGTGCTGGTGTCTCTTACGCGGAAGGCCATGTTACCGCCGCGACTATCGTGAACGGGAATAAATAAATGATGGTCAGCCCAGTATGACGGTCTTCCATTCCAGGTAAGAGTCCAGGGACTCGGTGCCGTTCTCCCGTCCCAGGCCGCTGTCGCCGATCCCTCCGAACGGCGCCTCCACCGGCACCCGCAGATGCATGTTGACCCACACCATCCCGGAACGGAACTCCTCGGCGCATCTCCTGGCGGTGTCGAGGTCCTCGGTCCACACCGATGCGCCCAGTCCGTAGGGGCCGGCATTGGCGAGGGCCATCGCCTCGTCCAGGGAGGAGGTGCGCACCACCGGCAGTATGGGCCCGAACAGCTCCTCGCCCAGCATCCTGGCGTCGGCGGGCGGATCGGCGACCAGCGTGGGCGGGAAGAAATGCCCATCCAGGTCAGGGACGGCACCCTGCGCCGACGCCTCGCCGCCCCGGGAGCGGAGGTCGTCCATGAACGAGCCCATGAGACGCTGCTGCTGCAGGCTGACCAAGGGGCCCATCTGGGTTCCGGGATCGCTCCCGTCGCCCACCTTCAGGGCGGCCACCCTCTCCTCCAGCATGCTTATCAGGCGTTCGGCGACCGGCTCCATGACGTAGAGCCTCTTGAGCGACGTGCAGGCCTGGCCGCAGTTGTAGAAACGGGCGGCGATGATTCCGTCGGCGGCCTTTCGGAGGTCGGCGTCCTCGCAGACGATGGCCGGGTCGCTGCCGCCCAGTTCCAGAGTGAGGCGCTTCAGGGCCGGGGCGGCGATGCCTGCCACCCGCTTGCCGGTGGCTGAGGACCCGGTGAAGGAGAGCTTGCGCACGCCCGGATGGGTTGCGATGGCCTCGCCCACGGCCACGCCGGGGCCGGTGACCACGTTGAGCGTGCCCGGCGGAAGGCCGGCCTCCTGCAGCTTGGCGGCCAATGACAGGCAGCAGAGCGGGGCCTCGCTCGAGGGCTTGAGCACCACGGTGTTCCCCGTCACCAGGGCCGGGGCGGCCTTCCAGGCCATTATGAGGGCCGGCATGTTCCACGGGATCACCGCCCCGCAGACGCCCAGCGGCTCCCGCAGGGTGAGCCCCCTACCGATGCCCTGGAGCTCGAGGGTCTTGCCGTGCAGCGAACCGCTGATCGAAGCGTGGTACTCCAGGACGTTGGCGAACCCGAGCACCTCCCCCTTCGACTCGTGCAGCGGCTTCCCCTGCTCGCGGGTGAGCAGGGCGGCGAGCTCGTCGACCGCGTCCCTGACGGCCGCCGCCGACTTCCACAGCAGACGTCCCCTCTCCCTCGCCGGCGTGGCCGACCAAGGGCCGAAGGCATCGGCGGCGCTGTCCACCGCCGCGGAGACGTCCTCGCTGCCGCCCTGCGGGACCTCCCCGGCGATGCTGAGGTCCGCAGGGTTGCGCACCACGGAGACGGCCCCGCCGGCGGCCTCCTCCCATTCTCCGCCGATCAACATCCTCATGGTACGGGAATCTCACTACGGATATATTATTGGGACGCTGGGCCTGGACCTGTCCAGGGTATCAAACCTTTTATAATATCCATGACATTGCCATCAGCAATCGCAGCTTTGGGTTGATCAACTATGTCAGAGAAAGTCACCGTATCAGTGATAAAGGCCGATGTGGGCTCCGTCGTGGGCCACTCCCGCCCCCACCCCGCGATGATGGACGCCTGCAGGGACGTCCTCGCTGAGGGTGTAAAGTCAGGATGTCTGCAGGATTTCTACGTCACCCGCGTCGGTGACGACATCAACCTCCTCATGTCCCACTACAAGGGCGAGGGGAACTGCGACGTCCACGAGCTCGCCTGGAACGCGTTCAGCGACGCCACCGACCTGGCGAAGAAGATGAAGCTCTACGCCGCCGGCCAGGACATACTGTGCGATGCGTTCAGCGGCAACGTGAAAGGCGCCGGCCCCGGCGCCGCGGAGATGACGTTCGAGGAGCGCGGGTCGGAGCCGCTGCTGTTCTTCATGGCGGACAAGACCGAGCCCTCCGCCTATTCGCTGCCCCTATCGAAGGTGTTCCTGGACCCGTTCACCACCACCGGCCTGGTCATCGACCCCCGGGCCACCAAAGGCTTCGAGGTGGAGATCCACGACGTCGTCGACTCCAAGAAGGTGGTCATGAGCTCCCCGGAGGAGACATACGGGATGCTGACGCTGCTGGGCGACACCACCCGTTACGCCATCAAGAGCGTGGAGAGCCGCTCCGGCGTGGGCACGGCCGCGGTGGTCAGCACCGACAAGCTCAACCTGACGGCGGGCAAGTACGTGGGCAAGGACGACCCGGTCTGCATCTGCCGCGCCCAGAGCGGGCTGCCGGCGGTGGGCGAGTACCTGCAGCCCTACATGAACACCATGCTGGTGGCTGGATGGATGAGGGGGTCGCACTACGGCGCCTTCTACCCTTGCTCGGTGGAGTGCTCAGACCCCACCTACTACGACGGCCCGCCGCGGATATGCTGCATCGGCTTCCAGCTGAACAACGGCCGCTTCCAGGGGCTGGAGCCGATGTCCGCCCCCGCCGGGGAGCGGACGCCCATCGATTTCTTCGCCGGCAGGGAATGGGACGAGGTTCGGCGCAGGGCTATCAAGGCCAGCGCCATGATGCGCGGCCACGGGCCGTTCATGCCCGCCATCCTGGGCCCGGACGAGATGGAGTACACCACCCGCCCGTCGGTGCTGGATTCGCTCAAGCAGAGGTTCGAGGACCTTGACTGAGATCAGGACCCCCGCGGTCATAGTGAACTTCAAGGCCTATGCGGAGGTGGACGGCGAGGGCGCCCTGCGCCTGGCCCAGGCCTGCGCCGCGGTCGCCGAGGAGACCGGCGTCTGCATCGCCGCCTGTCCGCCCATGGCCGAGCTCGGCGCCGTCGCCCGCTCCGTTGACCTGCCGGTGCTCTCCCAGCACGCCGATGCCCGCAGGCAGGGGTCGGCCACCGGCTGGGTGACGCCGTCGATGATCGCCGGCGCCGGTGCCAGCGGGACACTTCTCAATCACTCCGAGCACCGCATGGTGCTCTCCGACATAATGGAGGCGATAGGCCTCTGCCGCGAGGCGGGGCTGACCACGGTGGTCTGCAGCGATTCCGCCGCCAGCTCGGGGGCGGTGGCCTTCTACTCGCCGGACTTCATCGCCGTCGAGCCCCCGGAGCTCATCGGGGGCGACGTGTCGGTGACCAGCGCCAGCCCGGAGGTCGTCTCCGACACCGTGGACGCCGTCAGGTCCGTGGACAAGGGGGTCGCCGTCCTCTGCGGCGCCGGCGTGAAGACCGGCGACGACGTGCGCGCCGCCCTCGACCTGGGCGCCGGCGGGGTGCTCCTCGCCTCCGGGGTGGTCAAGCACAAGGACCCCGCCCAGGCGCTGCGTGACCT